>NZ_JBHWHV010000003.1:0-268944 GCF_042732375.1 Streptomyces sp. NPDC059785 | reverse complement strand
CCGCGGGCCCGCGACGGGCCCGCGGACCGGTGTCAGACGCCGAAGACGGTGGCGCGCGGGCCGGCGCCGGGGCTGATGCTGACGCCCTGCACGTGCGAGGTCTTCAGCATCGGGTAGTTGCCCTCGCCGTGGACGCCGCCGGTCAGGCCGGTGCCGCCGTGGGTGGGCAGACAGGGCAGGAAGCCGATGTGGGAGTCGTTCACCTTGAGCAGGCCCCCGTTGACCACCCGGCGGACGAAGGCGTCCACGACCGCGTCGTCCCGGGCCCACAGCGAGTTGCGCAGGCCGTAGTCGTTGGCGTTCACGAAGTCGATGAACCGGTCGAGGAGCACGTGGTCCGGGGCCGGTTCGGCGACGACGACGGGCAGCAGCGGGAAGAACGTCTCGCGGCGCACCGTCTCCAGGTTCCGGGCGGCCGTCAGGCCGTTCACCCGGACCACCGTGGGCTCCAGGAACACGCCGGTGTCGGAGCGGGTGCCGTCCGCCTCGATGCGGTGCCCGCCGCAGACCAGCTCCGCCCCGGCGTCCAGGGCCCCGCCGAGCAGCGCGAAGAACCGCTCGCTGCGCCGTACCGGGGAGAGCAGCACGTCCTCCTGCCCGGGGTGCCCGGGGCGGATCTCGGCCGCCGTCCGCTTCAGTTCGGCGAGCAGGGCGTCGGCGGCGTCCGGGTGGGCGACGACGTAGTTGGGGACCATGCAGATCTGGCCCGAGCCGTAGAAGGACTCGGCCGCGGCCTCGGCGGCGAGGGGGAGGTCGGCGTCCTTCCAGACGACCACGCCGTCGTTGCCGCCCAGTTCCAGTACGGGCTTCTTGCCCGCGGCGACGCACCGCTGCTGGAAGCGCAGCCCCTCCTCGCTGCCGCCGATGTAGAAGATGTCGTCCACCAGGGGGCTGTCGAGCCACTGGTCGATCATCCGCCCCGGGTTGCCGCACACGGCGCCGAGGACGCCCGGCGGGGCGCCGGCCTCCGCGAGGACCGGGGCGACCAGTTCACGCAGGACGAACATGGTGCTCAGGGCGATGCTGCGCGGGGCGCGGACGACGACGGCGTTGCCCGCCATCAGCATCAGCACCGCGAGGGCGGCGCTGGGTCCGGGGGCGTTCTGCGGCGGGTTCAGGCACACGACTCCGTCGGGCTGGCGGCGTACGACGAGACGGCGTCCGGCGTGCCGGAACTCGGTGTGCATGCACCGCAGGTACCAGGCGCAGCTCTCCGGCCCGTACATCTCCATCAGGCCGCCGAGCTGCCAGCGGGCCAGCCGCAGCGGGTGCCCCTCGGCCACCAGCAGGTCCAGGAACTCCTCGCGGTGGCGGGCCAGTCGCTCGCGGAAGAGCGGGCCGAGGCGCATGCGCCGCTCCAGCGGTACGGCCGCCCAGGCCGGGGCCGTGGCCGCCGCGGCGCGCAGGGCCGCCTCGCAGCCCGCGTCGCCCGCGACGGCGACCCGGCCGACGACGTAGGGGTGGCGGGCGGCGGCGGAGTCCGGGTCCGGGTCGCGTTCCAGCGCGCGCTTCAGACACACGCTGGTGAAGACGTCCTCCAGCAACGACCCGGCACTGACGGTGTAGACCCATCCCTCACCCGCGACGTCCCGGCCATCGATGTACGACTGATAGCTGCGCAACGGCTCCTCGCGCGGCGCAGCCTGGTCACCGGTCGGCGGCTGCTCGCGGGGTGACGACCGGCTGTCCGGCGGGGGCTGCTCGCGCGGCGACGACCGGCTGTCCGCCGAGGGCCGCTCGCGCGGCGGCAACCGGTCGGCTGCCGGGACCTGTTCGCGGACCGACGGCTGCCCGCCCACCCCGGACCGCTGCTCACGGGACGGCAATGGTCCGTGCGGCCGTGACAGCTCATGGCACGGCGTCTGCTCACCCGTCGAGGGCTGCTCGCGGGGCGACAACCGCCTGTCCGCCAAGGACCGCTCGCCCGCCGAGGACCGCTCACCCGGCAGGGGCTGCTCACGCGGCGGCGGCTGCCCCTCCGTCGGGGTCTGTTCGCGTGGCGGTGGTGCGTTGCGCACGGCTGTGGCCCGGTCGCGGGGCGTCACCACGGCGTCCTCCCACGGTTCGGTGGTGCGGGCCGCTTCCCGGCCCGTGTGATCGTCCGTCGGCGCACTGGCGCGGTGCCGTTCAGCCGGCGGGCCGGGGGCGCCAGGCGGGCCGGCTGGAGCCGCGCGGCACGAGGACCGGATCGTCCCAGGCCGGTGGGGTCTCGCTGAGCCGGACGGGCGGGGCGGGGTGGCGCAGTTCCCCGAGCGGGGTGTCACGGACCTGCCACTCGGGCGCGGGCGGCAGCGCGTCCTCGGGCAGAGCGTCCAGCTCGGCCCTGCCCGGACTGCCCAGTTCCCAGCACCAGTTGGCCACGGAGGTGAGCGAGAGCCTTACGGCGTAGCTGCCGCCCTCGTGGGCCCGGCGGACGACGGCGGCCATGATGCCGGCGGCGGCGAGGTGCGCGGCGACGTAGTCGCTGAGCATCCGGCCGGGCGGCAGCGCGGGCCGGCCGTCGCGGCCCTCGCGCAGACTGATGCCGGTGAACGCCTGTGCCTGCTGGTCGAAGCCGCCGCGCCGGTGCCAGGGTCCGGTGTCGCCGTAGGCGGTGACGGCGCAGTGGATGATGCCGGGGGCCGCGGCGGCGCACTCCTCGGCGGTCAGGCCGAGCCGCGCGGCCTTGGCGGGCCGGTGGTTGTGCACGAAGACGTCGGCGTCGCGCAGCAGTGCGTCGAAGGCGTCCCGGCCCGCGTCGCGCTCGCGCAGGTCCAGGCGGGCCGACCGGCTGCCCGCCGCGGACTCGTGCCAGACCACCTCGTGCTCGAAGGAGTCGGTCTCGCAGACGTGCAGCACGTCCGCGCCGTACTCGGCCAGGGCCCGCCCGGTGGCCGTACCGGCCAGGACGTGGGTGAATTGCAGACAGCGCAGCGAGGACAGCGGCCGGGGTCCCGTCGGCAGCGCGACGGGCGGCGCGTCGCCGATCCGCTCGACCGTCACCACGGGTGTCCGCAGCACCGCCCGGCCCTGCGGGTGGTCGAGGAATTCGTCGCGGCTGCGCGCGATCGCGAGCGGCACGCCCTGCGCGGCGGCCGCCTCCTCCAGAGCCGCGGAGTCCCAGCGCTCGACGGCGGCCGCGATGTGCTTCCTGGTGTGCGGGCAGCCCAGGAGGGCGAGCAGTTCGTCGCGGATGCGGGGGTAGCAGGCGATCGGGATGACCCAGCGGTCGTCGGCCGTGCGGTAGAAGTCCCAGATCACCGGTGCCATGCCGTCCAGGCCGGTCAGCGAACCCATGCTGGAGAAGGCGCCGTTGAGGGTGGAGCCGCCGCCCAGGAACGGGGACATGCGGTGCAGCCCCTGGCCCAGGTCGAGGGCGAGGCGCTGGGTCCGTCCGGTGCGCCGCTGCCAGATCTGCGCGGCGCCGACCGCCGCCGCGAGCAGCGGCACGCCGATCGCGGCGCCCATCCGCAGCCGCGACCGCACCAGGGGGTCCCGGCCGGTCACCGACAAGGTGCTCACCGCGCCTTCCCGGTTCAGGCCGATCGTTTTGAGTGTCCGGTCCAGTTCCCCCGCGATGTCCGTCCCGTCTTCCATCGCTCACCCCATTCGAAGGCCGCCAACGGCTTTGCAGTGTGCCATCGCGCGACCGCTCGCGAAATGGAGAGTCAGCGACGTGTCAGCGGTACGTCAGCCGATTCTGGTTGAGTGACGTCACCGGAATCCTGAGCAGGCGTGAATTCAACCGCGTAATCATTCTCCGCAGCATTCCGGGTGTATTCCCGGTTTCGCCGGGACGGCGGCCGCACAACGAGGGGGCACGCTTGACGACACACCGCACACGGACGGCCGACGGGATCGGCCGGCTGCCGCTGTCCGAACGCCGGGAGGCGCTGCGCACCCTGCTGGCCCGGGAGTTCAGGGCCAGTCTCCTGATGAGCGAGGAGGAGGAGTTCCCGCTGGACGGGAACTTCTTCGACCTCGGCCTCACCTCGCTGCGCGCGACGGAGCTCAAGCAGCGGCTCGAGGTGCTGTTCGGCCGCGAGATCAGCTCGAATGTCCTTTTCAACACGCCGAACCTGGCCCGTCTGCTGGAGCACATGGTCACCGACGTCCTGTCCGACCTCTTCGAGGAACCGGCCCGCTGAGCCGCGTCGCGCGCCCCGTCGAGCGTCCCCCCGAGTGCCGCCGAGGAAGGAACCAGCCATGTCAGACGCGTCCGCGTCCAAGGACGTCACCGACCGGCTCCAGGAGGCGCTGGACACCGTACGCGAACAGCGGCGCACCATCGACCGGCTGCACCGGGAAAAGCACGAGCCCATCGCCGTCGTCGGGGCGGGCCTTCGTTTTCCCGGCGGCAGCGAGAGTCTCGACGAATTCGCCGCTTTCCTGCGCGAGGGCCGCTCCGCCGAAGGCCCGGTCCCGGCGGACCGCTGGGTGTCCGAGAACGGCGGAAAAGAAAGGGACACACCGGCGGGTCATTTCATCGAGGGACTCGACCGGTTCGACGCGAAGTTCTTCCGTACGTCCCCGAAAGAAGCCCTTTACATCGACCCTCAGCAGCGGTTGGCGCTGGAGACCGCGTGGCAGGCGCTGGAGGACGCGAACATCGATCCCACGGGGCTGCGGCACGGGAACAGCGGCGTCTACATGGGCGTCATGTCGATGGACTGGGTGGCGGAGTCGGTCGCCCTGGCGGGCCGGGACCTGGACGGCTCGCTCGTCCCCGGGTCCGCGCACAGCGCGGTGGCCGGACGGCTCTCCTACTTCCTCGGGCTGCGCGGCCCCTGCCTCAGCGTCGACACCGCCTGTGCCTCCTCGCTGACGGCCGCGCACCTGGCCGCCCAGGGCCTGCGCCGCCGCGAGTGCGACCTCGCCCTGTGCGGCGGGGTGAACGCCGTCCACCACCCGCTGATCCACAGCATCCTGGTCAAGGCCGGCATGCTCGGCGGCTCGGGCCGGTGCAACACCTTCGACGAGAGCGCCGACGGCTACAGCCGGGGCGAGGGCTGCGGCGTCCTCGTACTCAAGCGGCTGTCCGACGCGGAGCGCGACGGCGACCGGATCATGGGGCTGCTGCGCGGCTCGGCGGTGTGCGCGGACGGCGAGAGCGCGGGCCTGACCGCGCCCAACGGCCTGGCGCAGGAGACCGTCATGCGGGCCGCGCTCGCCGACGCGGGCTGCGCGCCCGGCGACATCCAGTACGTCGAGGCGCACGGCACCGGCACCCCGCTGGGCGACCCCATCGAGCTGGGTTCCATCAGCGACGCGTTCGCCGGCTCGCACAGCAGGACCGATCCGGTGGTCGTCGGCTCCGTCAAGACCAATGTGGGGCACCTGGAGTCGGCCGCCGGGGTCTGCGGCATCGTCAAGGTGCTGCTCCAGATGCGCGAGGGCGTCTTCTACCCGCACCTGAACCTCACCGCCCCCTCACCGCGCATCCCCTGGGACCGCTGCCCGGTGACGGTGCCGCTGCGCCCCGCCCCCTGGACCGGCGGACGGCCCCGGCGCGCCCTGGTCAACGGCTTCGGCATCGCCGGCACGCTCGGCTGCGTCGTGGTCGAGGAGGCGCCGTCCCCGGCCCCGGAGCCCGCGCCGATCGCGGTCGGCCGGCCCCAGGTCTTCACCCTGTCGGCGCGCAGCCCCGCCTCCCTGGACCGCCAGATCGCCCGCTACCGGGCGTATCTGACGGAGCATCCGGAGGTCTCCGCCGCCGATGTGTGCCGGACGGCGGCGCTCGGGCGCGCGCACTTCCCGCTGCGGCTCGCCGGAGTCGTCCGGGACCGCGACGAGCTGGCGCGGCTGCTCGACCGGGGCCCCGGGCCGGGTGCCGGGACGGGCGGCGGCAGCCGCAGGACGGCGTTCCTGTTCACCGGTCAGGGCTCGCAGTACCCGGGCATGGGCAGGGCGCTGTACGGGCGGCATCAGATCTTCACCGAGCACCTGGACCAGTGCTGCCGGCTGTTCGCGCCGTATCTGGGCCGGTCGGTGCGGGACCTGGTGCTCGGCCGGGCGGCGGACCCCACCGAGATCCACCGCACCGTCTACACCCAGCCCGCCCTGTTCTGCCTGGAGTACGCGCTGGCGCAGCTCTGGCTGTCCTGGGGCGTGCGTCCGGGCGTGCTGATCGGGCACAGCATCGGGGAGATCACGGCGGCGGCCGTGGCGGGGGTGTTCCCGCTCGAGGACGCCGTGGCGCTGGTGGCGGCGCGGGCCCGGCTGATGGACTCGGTCACCGCGCCGGGCGGCATGGCCGGGGTGTCCGCCCCGGCCGACGTGGTCGCGCCGTTGCTGGCGGACCATCCCGATCTCGCGGTCGCCTGCGTCAACGCGCCGCTCCAGTGCGTCGTCTCGGGCGGCCGGCAGGCGCTGGACGAGGTGTGTGCGGTGCTGCGCGGGCGCGGTGTGGAGGTCCGGGAGCTGGCCGTCTCGCACGCCTTCCACTCGCCGCTGATGGACGACATCACCGGCCCCTTCCGCGACGCGCTCAAGGACATCCGCTTCCGTGAGCCGCGGCTGACCCTCGTCTCCACACTGACCGGCCGGGTCGCCGGCCTGGGTGAGCTGACGCACCCCGACTACTGGGCCTCCCAGCTGCGCGGCACCGTCGACTTCGCGGGCGGCATGGCCACGGTGGCCGGGCGCGGCCCGCACGCCTTCGTGGAGATCGGCCCCGACTCGACCCTCACCTCCCTCGCCCGGCGCTGCGTGCCCGCCGACGACCAGCTGTGGCTGGGCGGGCCGCGCCCGTCCGACACCGACGACGGCACGGTCCTCAACGCGCTCGCCCGGATGTACACGGCGGGGCTCCCGGTGTCCTGGCGCGGCTTCCACGGCCCCGCCGTCACCCGGCCCGCCTCTCTGCCGACGTACGCCTTCGACCGCAAGCCGTACTGGATGCCCGCGCCGCGCGGCCGCGACCGGGGCGCGGTGGCCGCCGCGGGCGGGCGGCACCATCCGCTGCTCGGCGCGGAAAGCGGCGAAGGGCCGGGCGGGGTACGGGAGTTCAGCGCGCGGGTGGATGCGGCGCACCCGGCGTGGCTCGCCGACCACGTCGTCCTCGGCCAGGTGGTCTTCCCCGGCACCGGCCATCTGGAGGTGCTGCTCGCCCTCCAGGACGCGGTGTACGGCCACACCCGCCGCCCGGTCGAGGACGTACGCGTCCTGGAGCCCCTCTTCCTCGCCGCCGACCGGACGGCCGAACTGGTCACCCGGCTGCGGCCACGGGACGACGGCACGGCGGAGGCCGAGATCGTCACCCGGATCGCGGGCCGGGACGGGACCTTCGAGCGGTGCCACGCCAGGGCCGTACTGGGCGTGGAGCCGGCCCCCGGGGAACCGCTCACCCGCGCCGGGACGGAGCTGTGTGCCGCGGCCGGGGCGGCCGAGGAGTCCGGCTCCGCCGTCGGTGCCGAGGAGCTGTACGCCCGGATGTCGGCCGTGGGCGTGGACTACGGCCCGGAGTTCCGCCGGGTGCGCCGGGCCCACCGGCTGGACGCGCGGACCGCCGTGGGCGCTCTGCGCGGGCTGCGCCCCGGCGCCGGTGAGCAGGTGCCGCCCGCGCTGACGGACAGCGCCATGCACGCCATGGCGGTGCTCGACGAGGACGGCGAACCGTGTCTGCCGGTCCGGTTCGGCCGGCTGCGGCTGCTGCGGCGGCCCGTGGCCGGGAAGCTGCGCGCCGTGACCCGGATCTCCCCCGCACCGCCGGAGGGCGCCCGGAACGTGGACGTGCTCGCCGATCTCGTCCTGCTGGACGGCGACGAGCCGGTCCTGGAGCTGACCGGCATCGGCCTGAAGCGTGTCGCCGCCCACTCCCCCGCCGCCCGCCGGGTCTTCCACGAACCGCGGTGGGTGAAGCGTTCGCAGGCCGGGCAGCCGGCCCGGGAGCCGCGCCGGGTCCTGGTGCTCGGCCGTACCGAGCGCGAACTCGCCGCCCTGACCGTCCGGGCGGCGACGGCGGCGACGGAGCTGGTGTTCGCCGCCGGTGCCGACGAGGCCGCCGAGGTGCTGCGCGACCAGCGGCCCACCGACGTGTGCTGGTTCTGGCGGCCGGGCGACGGCACGGACGCGGCCGGACTGCGCGCCGAGTGCGAGCACAACTACCGCGAACTCCTGGCGCTCCTCGCCGCCCTGGACAAGGCGGGCTTCGGCGCCGGGCAGCGGCTGTGGCTGGTCACCGAGGACGCCCAGCTGCTGCCGGGCGACTCCCCGCGCGGGACCGGGCCGTCCGCCGCCGCCACCCTGTGGGGGTTCGGGCAGGCGCTGTGGCACGAGTACCCCGGCCACCGGGTGACCCTGGTCGACCTGTCCGCCTCGGACGGCGCGGACGGCGGCGCCGCCGTACTGCTCCAGGAGTGGCCGGGCGACTCCGCGGAGTTCCAGGTCGCCTACCGGGCGGGGCACCGGCATGTGCGGCGGCTGTTCCCCGTCGATCCGGACGGTCCGCGGGACGCCAACGTGCGGCTCGCCGTCGGGGAGTACGGCTCGTTCGCCGGCGTCCGCCCCGAGCCCGCCGAGGACGTGCCGCCCACCGGCGACCGGATCCAGGTCGCCGTGCACGCCGCCGGGCTGAACTTCAAGGACGTGCTCAACGCCCTGGGCCTGATCAAGGCGCACGCCGAGGACACCGGCACCGCGTACGAGGCGCAGCCGCTCGGTCTGGAATGCGCGGGCACCGTCCTCGCGGCGGGCCCCGACGCGGCCTTCCGGCCGGGCGACGAGGTGGCCGTCGCCGCCCTCGGCTGCATGACCCGGCGGCTGACCGTCCCTTCCGGGTTCGCGGTGCGCAAGCCCGCCTCGCTCACCCTGACCGAGGCGGCCGGGGTGCCGACGGTGTTCGTCACCGCGCACTACGCGCTGCACGACCTCGCCGGGCTGCGGCCGGGCGACCGGGTGCTCGTGCACGCCGCGGCCGGCGGGGTCGGGCAGGCGGCCGTCCAGGTCGCCCGGCTCGCGGGGGCCGAGGTGTACGCCACGGCGAGCCCCGGCAAATGGCCGCTGCTGCGCGCCCAGGGCATCGGGCACATCATGAACTCCCGCACCCTGGACTTCGCCGACGAGGTACTCGCCGCCACCGGCGGCCGGGGCGTCGACGTCGTACTCAACAGCCTCAACAAGGACTTCATCCCGGCGGGCCTGCGCTGCCTGGCGTCCGGCGGACGGTTCGTGGAGCTGGGCAAGGTCGGCACCTGGACCCCCGAGCAGGTCCGCCGCGAGCGCCCGGACGTGACGTACCACCGCTTCGACCTCAGTGAACTGCCCGAGGAGCAGGCGCAGGAGCACACCCGCCGCATCCTGGGGACCGTCATGGAGCGGATGGCCGACGGCCGGCTCCGGCCGGTCACCACCACCGTCTACTCACCGGACGAGACGGAGGAGGCGTTCTCCGTGCTCGGCCGGGGCGCGAGCACCGGCAAGCTGGTGCTGCGGATGTCCGGCGACGGCGTGGACCGGCCCGCGCCGCCGTTCGCCGTCCGCCCCGACCGCACGTACCTCGTCACCGGCGGGCTCGGCGGGCTCGGTCTGGTGACGGCGCGCGAACTAGCCCGGCTCGGCGCCCGCCACCTGACGCTGGTCGGCCGCGGGAAGGCCGCCGGGGCCGCGCCCACGTCCCCGCCCGCGCTCGGCGAGGGCGTCGAGGTCAGCGTGGTCCGGGGGGACGTCGCCGACCCCGCCGACCTGGCGCGGATCACGGCCGCGCTGAAGGCGTCCCCGTACCCGGTGGGCGGTGTCGTGCACGCGGCGGGCGTGCTGGCCGACATGCCGGTGTCCGCGCTGACCTGGGAGAACATCGACACCGTGCTCCGGCCCAAGGTGTACGGCACCCGGCTGCTGCACGAGGCCGTGGCGTCCTTCCCCGAGCTGGAGTTCTTTGTGGGCTACTCCTCCGTCGCCGCCGTCCTCGGCGGACCGGGACAGGCCAACTACGCGGCGGGCAACGCCTACCTGGACGGGCTGCTGCGCTGGCGCGCGGCCCGCGGGCTGCCCGGCCTGAGCATCAACTGGGGCCCGTGGTCCGAGGTCGGCATGTCCGCCCGGCTGAGCGCACCGCTCGCCGGGAACATCCGCGCCCAGGGCGTCACGTTCATGCGGCCCGCCGACGGCATGCGCGCGCTGCGGACGCTGCTGGGGCAGTCCGCGCCACAGGTCCTGGCCGTCGACTGCGACTGGGACCGGTACGCGGACGGCAAGGCCGAGACGCACAGCCTCTACCGGCACCTCCTGGACGGCCGGCGCCCGGCGCGGCGGCAGGACCTGCCCGACCCCGCCGCGCTGGCCGCGCTGCCGCCGGACGAACGCAAGGCCGCCCTCAACGCGTTCGTCCGCGCGAAGACCGCGGGCGTCCTGCGGTTCGACAGCGCGGAGGAGGTGGAGCCGGACGCGGTCTTCCTCGACCTGGGCCTGGACTCGCTGGCCGCCGTGGAGCTCAAGAACGCCCTGGAGACCGCCCTCAGGGTGCCGCTGCCCGCCTCGGCCGCCTTCGACCACCCGTCCGTCGGGCGGCTCACCGACTTCCTCGACCAGCAGCTCGCCCGCGACTGAGAGGGGCCATGGACGCCATGGACGCCACGGACGACGGCACCACCGCGCGCCCCCGGACGCTCGCCGAGGTGGCGGCCCGCCGGGCCGCGGACCGCCCGGACCACCCGGCGGTCCTGTGCGAGGGCCGTGCCGTCACCTACGGGCGGCTGCACCGGGAGAGCAACCGCACCGCGCACGCGCTGCGCGCGGCGGGCACCCGCCCGGGTTCCCGCGTCGCCTATCTCGGCAAGGAGTCGGAGAGTCTCTACGAGATCGCCCTCGCCTGTGCCAAGAGCGGGGCGGTCCTGGTCCCGGTCAGCTGGAAGCTCGCCCCGGAGGAGGCCGCGCACATCCTGCGCGACTCGGGCGCGGAGGTCCTGTTCACCGAGACCGCGGAGCCGGCCGCCGCGGCACGGCTGCGCATCGCGCTGCCGCGGCTGCGGCAGGTGGTGTCCCTGGACCCCCGCACGGGCCGCGGCACCGGCTTCGCCGCGTGGAAGGCGGACAGCCCCGACCGCGACCTCGAACCGGGCACCGGGCCCGACGACGCCGTGGCGCAGATCTACACCAGCGGCACCACCGGGCTGCCCAAGGGTGTGGTGCTCGCGCACCGCAGCTTCTTCGGCGTCGCCGAGGCCGTCGAACGGCACGGCTGCGACTGGGTGGACTTCCTGCCCGGTGACCGGTGTCTGATCGGCATGCCCGGGTTCCACGCCGGCGGTCTGTCGTACGCGATGCAGGGGTTCGTCGCCGGGGTCACCATGGTCAGCACTCCGGTGTTCATCGCCCAGGACGTGCTGCGGCTGATCGGCGAACTCGGCGTCACCGGCGCCCTGCTGACCCCCGCCATGCTCCAGATGCTGCTGGCCGAGCCCCGCGCGACGCCCGCCGCGTTCCGCACCCTGCGCAAGGTCGTCTACGGGGGCGCGCCGATCTCCCCGACGCTGCTGCGCCAGTGCCTGCGGACGCTGGACTGCGCGTTCGCCCAGATCTACGGCAGCAGCGAGACCGGGAACTTCGCCGCCTGTCTGCCGCCCGCGGACCACGTCCCGGACAGCCCGCGGCTGCCGTCCGCGGGCCGTACGTACCCGGGCGTGGAGCTGAAGGTCGTCGGCGAGCGCGGTGAGACGCTGCCGCCGGGCGAGGTCGGCGAGGTCTGGGTGCGCAGCCCGGCCCGCATGCTGGGCTACCACGGGCAGCCGGAGGCCACCCGCGCCACGGTCCAGGGCGGCTGGATCCGCATGGGCGACGCGGGCCGGCTCGACGCGGACGGCTATCTGTTCCTGTGCGACCGCCTGCACGACACGATCATCGTCGGCGGCGAGAACATCTACCCGGTCGAGGTCGAGAACGCGCTCGCCGCGCACCCTGCGGTGGCCGGCGCGGCGGTCGTCGGCGCCCCCGACGACCGCTGGGGCGAGTCCGTGCACGCGTACGTCACCCTGCGGTCGGGACAGCTGGCGTCCCCGCGCGAGCTGATGCTCCATCTCAAGGGCCGCGTCGCCGACTTCAAGATCCCGACCGCGTACGAGTTCCTGGCGGAGCTGCCGCGCAACGCGAACGGCAAGGTGCTGCGCCGTGCGCTGCGCGACCGGCTGTGGGAGGGCCGGGAACGCAAGGTCAACTGAAGTGTGAGCCGACGGACTTGCCGACCGAGGAGGCCGTGAGATGACTGCCGGAGGGGACCGTGTGCGGATGGGGGTGCTGCTCCCTTCCCGGGAGTCGGCGGCCGTCGGGGAGTGGGCGATGGCACCTCTGCTGGACTTCGCCCGGGAGGCCGAGCGACTGGGCTTTGACTCCGTGTGGACGGGCGACTCGCTGCTCGCCCGCCCCCGGCTCGACCCGCTGGTGGTGCTCGCCTCGGCGGCGGCCGTGACCAGCGGGATCACGCTGGGCACGGCGGCCCTCACCGCGGCCCTGCGCCCTCCTGCGATCGGCGCGCACCAGGTCGCGAGCGTGGACCGGGCCGCCGACGGCCGGCTGGTCGTCGGGCTCGGTGCGGGTTTCCCGGTGCCGGAGACCGAGGCGGAGTTCGCGGCGGTGGGGGTGCCGTTCGCCGGGCGGGCCGCGCGCCTGGACGAAACCGCGGCCGTGTGGCGGCGCGCGTGGGGCCGTCCCGCCGCCACCGGCCCGTGGCCGGACGAGGACCCCTGGGGCGCGCCCGGCGGCCCGGACCGCGAGGGCGCCGGCCTCGACCGGCTGCCGCCCCCGGCCGCGCCGGGCGGCCCTCCGCTGTGGCTGGCGGGCAGCGACACCGCGCGCGTCGTCCGGCGGGTGGCGCGGCTCTACGACGGCTGGCTGCCGTTCCTGCCGGACGCCGGGCTGTACGCGCGGGCCTGGGGCCGGATCCGCCGGCTGGCCGCCGAGCACGGCCGGGCACCGGACGCGATCGTCCCCGGCCTGTACGCCACCGTGCTCATCGACCCCGACCGGGAGCGTGCGCGCAAACAGCTCGACGCCTACACGCACGCCTACTACGGGCAGCCGCTGGAACGGATGACGGCCTTCCAGGCGTACGGGTACGGCACGGCGTCGGAGTGCGCGCGGTGGCTCGGCGGCTATGTGCGCGCCGGGGCCCGGCACGTGGTGCTGCGGATCGGCTCCCTCGACCCGGAGACCCAGCGGGCCCAGCTCGCCGAGGCGGCACGGCGGCTGGTGCCCGCGCTCCGCACGGGCACCTGACCGCCCCCGCCGCTACGCGGTGGTGGTCTCCTTCGCGGCGGCCGTGCCCTCCTTCTTCTTGGCCGCCGGGACCCGCCCCGCCAGCGCGTTGAGCACCTCACGCATCGCGTACGGCGAGTAGACGATGGTGCCGTGCATGCTCAGGTCGGTGGGACACACGTCCTGGAGCAGCACGTTGCGCACGTCCGTGCCCTTGAGCCAGCACGACGTGTACGGGGTGACGACCTCGTCGTACTTGGTGGCGATGACGGTGTACTTCACGCCCGGCACGGTGTCGCCGCCCTCGTTCAGCTTGGTCATGAACGCGCTGTCCTTGTGCTGTTCGGTGCACGCGGGCGACACCACGTCGGTCAGTTCGAGCGTGATGGGGTACTGCTTCATCAGCGCGGTCATGCCGTGCGCCGTGGTGCCGTGGTTGTTCGGGGACAGCCCGATGAGGTGGTGCACCTTCTTCGCGCCGCCGAGGAACTTGAGGTAGTAGCGCGGCAGCATCCCGCCCTGCGAGTGCCCGATCATGTCGACCTGCTCCGCGCCGGTGGCGGCCAGCACCTGGTCCACGAAGGCGGCCAGCTCCTGGGCCGACTTCTCCATGGAGGTCAGGCCGTGGAAGACGGGGATGCGCGGGTCCGCGCCGTAGTCGGCCCGGAAGACGCTGTAGCCGGCGGCGGCCAGGATGGGCGCGGTGACGAGCCAGTAGGTCTCGGCGTTGCCGAAGGTGCCGTGGACGAGGACGACCGGGCGCGGATGCTCCTCGTCGGGGCGGGCGGACCAGTCGTCGATTCCCGGCGCCTGGGTCAGCGCGGCGGCGACCTGCGTGGCGACCGCGGCGGACTGGGCCGCGGCGAGCCCCTCGCCCACCATGGGCAGGGCCCCGGCCGCCTTGGCGGTCATCGCGGAGGCGGCCTCGAGCGGGTTGATCGGCAGCCTGGGTCCTTGTGCAGGGAACACGGGTCCTCCCGGCGGAATGCGGTGCGGGACCGGCTTCAGGTCCATGTACCGGCCCGGCTTCGTGTCGGGCCCTCACGCTAGGTGCGAACCCCGGGTAAGGCTCCGGTAGTTGAACCCCCCGGGCCGGTATCAGGACAGGCCGGGCGGGACGGCTGTGCGACCGCCCCCGTGTCTCGGGGGCAACGTGGCCCCACCGGGCACACCCACCGGCCAGTACGCCGGCGCCGGGCCCCGGACCGCCCCCGGGGACGGCCGCGCGGCCCGGCGGGGCACGGTCACGTCAGCGGCGCGCCCGGCACCCGGGGCACGGCTCCGCGGCCCCGCCGCCCGGGCCGCGGCGGAATCGGCGCAAAAGGCGGCCGCCGGTCCGGGCGGGCGTGGCTCACCGCGCGGCCCGGTTGGTAAGTTGCCCCGGCCGGACGGCACCGGTCCGTCACGGCGCGACCGACCCATCACTGTGCGACCGACCCATCACCGCGGGGCACCTGCGCGCCTCGTGACGGGAGGAATCGGTGAACTTCGCGGCATCGGTGGTTTCCTGGAGCACGCGCGGCCTGGTGCGCGGTACGAGCCTGCTGACGACCCCCTTGCGCCTGGACGAGTACCTGGCCCTGGCGAACCCGCTGTGGGCCGTGCGCGACCTGCGCGGGCGGGTGGAGGCCGTACTGCCGGAGACCCCCGACGCGACCACCCTGGTGCTCCGCCCCGGGCTGGGCTGGCGGGGCCATCTCCCGGGCCAGTACGTGCGGGTCGGCACCGAGATCGACGGGGTGCTGCACTGGCGCATGTTCTCCCTGTCCTCCCCCGCCGGTGCCCGCGACGGCCGGATCCGGATCACGGTCCGGGCGAGCCCGTACGGGACGGTGTCCCGGCACCTGGCGCACCGGACGGTGCCCGGCACGCTGCTGTGGCTGAGCCCGGCGCGGGGCGGGTTCGTGCTCGGGCGGCCGGTGCCGCGCCGGCTGCTGTTCCTGACCGCGGGCAGCGGCATCACACCGGTGATGGCCATGCTGCGCACGCTGGCCGCCCGGGGCCGGCTGCCCGACACGGTGATGGCGCACTCGGCGCCGACCCGGCAGGACGTCATCTTCGGCGCCGAACTGCGGGGGCTGGCCGCCCGGTTCCCGCGCTTCCGGCTGCACGAGCACTTCACGCGCGCGGGCGGTGGTCCGCGGGCCCGGCTGACCACGGCGCGGCTGCCCGAGGTGTGCCCCGACTGGCGGGAGCGGCAGACCTGGGCCTGCGGGCCCGCCGGGATGCTGGACGACGTGGAGCGGTACTGGGACCGCCACGGGCTGGCGGACCGGCTGCACACCGAGCGCTTCCACCCGGTGTTCCGGACGGCGGACGGCGGCGGGGGCGGCGGGCGGGTCCGGTTCACCGAAACGGGGGTGGAGGCCGACGCCGACGCCTCGACGCCGCTGCTCGCCGTCGGCGAGGACCTCGGCCTGCCCATGCCGTACGGCTGCCGGATGGGCATCTGCTTCGGCTGCATCCTGCCCCTCGTCCACGGCCGGGTGCGCGACCTGCGGACCGGCCGGGCGCACGGAGAGGAAGGAGACCTGATCCAGACCTGTGTGTCGGCCGCGGCCGGCCCGGTGGCAATCGAACTGTGAGGAGCCAGTCCATGAGCACCGCAACCTCAACCGCGCACCTGGACGAGACCGGCATCAAGGAGTTCGGTGCCGCGCTCGACCGGATCCGCGACGAGGTACTCGCCTCGCGCGGGGAGACAGACGCACGCTACATCCGCCGTCTGTTCGCCGTCCGGCGCGGTCTGGAGGTGGGCGGCCGCGCGGCCCTGGCGGTGTCGCTCTTCCCGCCCGCCTGGTTCGCCGGCACCGCCCTGCTCGCCTGCTCCAAGATCCTGGACAACGCGGAGATCGGGCACAGCGTGCTGCACGGCCAGTGGGACTGGATGCGCGACCCGCGGATCCACTCCACCACCTACCGGTGGGACCTGCTCACCTCCGAGGAGGGCTGGAAGCACGGCCACAACGACAACCACCACGTCTGGACCAACGTCGTCGGCAAGGACCGCGACTTCGGTGTCACGGTCCTGCGGCTGAGCGACGAACAGCCCTGGCACCCCCTGAACCTCCCCCAGCCGCTCTACTACCTGATGCTCAACCTCCTCTTCGACTGGTCGCTGGCCGTCTACGAGCTGGAGTACGACGCCGTGCGGGAGGGCCGCAAGAGCACCGGGGCGTTCCTCAGGGACACCGGCGCCCTGCTGGCCAAGGCGGTGCGCCGGGCCGCGAAGGACTATGTGCTGATCCCGCTGCTGTCGGGGCCCTCGGCGGTGCCGTGCCTGCTCGGCAACGTCGGCGCGGACCTCGTCCGCAACTTCTGGGTCGCCTCGGTCATCTTCGTCGGCCACTTCCACGAGGATGTGGAGACCTACACCCCGGACGAGGTACGGGACGAGACACGCGGCGACTGGTACCTGCGCCAGTTGCTCGGCTCGGCCAACATCGAGGGCAGCCCCCTGCTGCACATCGCCACCGGGAACCTGAGCCACCAGATCGAGCACCACCTCTTCCCCGAGGTGCCCAACAACCGCCTGGCCCAGATCGCCCCCCAGGTGCGGGCCCTGTGCGAGAAGTACGGCCTGCCCTACAACACGGGCTCGCTCGCCCGCCAGTACACCTCCGCCTGGATGCGCGTCCTGCGGTACTCCCTGCCGGGCCGGCGCCCCGCCGTCCCGTCCTCCGCCGAGCCCCTGGACGCCGAACGGGCGGCGTGACGCCGTCACCGGCCGGGGCGCGGACCGGTCTTTTCCGATTGCGGACACAGCCGGTGTCCTGACACCGTTCGGGGCGTCGTCCGCGTCCGTGCCGTGCACCGAGGAGGCCCCGCGTGGCTGCCGTTCCACAACGCCGTCTGGCCCTCCTCGGCGGGGGCTTCTCCATCGACGGCGACGGTCTGCTGGACGACTGGGTGCTCGGTCAGGCGCGGACGTCCCGGCCGAGGGTGTGCTTCGTCCCGACGGCCAGCGGCGACGCCCCCGGCTACGTCGAGCAGTTCCTGTCGGCGTTCCGCGCCCGTCCCAGATCCCGTCCTACGCCCGGGTGATCGAACTCTCCGGCGTCCGGCGGGCGTCCGACCTGGCCGTGATCGGCGACGAGAAGGCGGTCGCCGCCGAGGTACGGCGCTACCGGGACGCCGGCGCGACGGAGGTGGTCTTCACGAGCACGGAGATCGCCGGCGACGCCGACCGGCGCCGCACCTGGGCGCTCCTGGGCGAACTGGCCTGACGCCCGACCCGGCCCGCGGCGACCGACGCAATCACTTCGAGGCGAAGGAGACATGATGACCACCCAGGCCGAGACCACTGAGCTTCAGGCCTTCACCCGCGACTGGCTGGACTGGTACCGGGCGCAGGAGGAACGGCTCGCCGGCCCGCACGGGTTCCTCGCGATCACCGGCCTGCACTGGCTCGACGACCGGCCGCGGCGCTTCCCGGACGCCCCCGGCAGTTGGCGCACCGGCGCCGACGGGGTCACCGTGATCCTCGATGGCGACGAGGAACTGGTCGTGGACAGAACCGCGGTGCGCGGCGAGCACCGCTTCGGGGTGATCCCCGATCGCGGCAGCGTCAACGCGGTCTGGGGCGACGCCGTGATCGAAGTGGCCAGGCGCGGCGGCAACGACATCGTGCGGCCCCGCCATCCAACCGCTCCGCTGCGCACCGCCTTCACCGGCACGCCCGCCTACGCGCCCGACCCGCGCTGGGTCGTCACCGGCCGCTACGTGCCCTTCGACGAACCGCGTCCCACCACCGTGGGCGCCGCGGTCGAGGGACTTGAGCACGTGTACGACGCACCCGGCCGGATCGAGTTCGAACTGGACGGGCAGCCCATGTCGTTGACCGCGTTCCCCGGACCCGCCCCGGGACGGCTGACGGTGCTGTTCACCGACGCCACGTCCGGCGTCACCACGTACGCCGCCAACCGCGTGCTCACCGTGGAACCGTCCACGGCGGACGGCACGGTCGTACTGGACTTCAACCGTGCGGCGAACCTGCCGTGCGCCTACACGGATCTGGCCACCTGCCCGCTGCCGCCCGCGGAGAACCGGCTGCCGGTGGCGGTCGAGGCGGGCCAGAAGCTGCCCCGCGAGCGGGGCGGTTCCTGAGCACGCGGACGGCCCGGGAGGGGTGGGTGCGGCCGGGGCGACGTCCCGAGGGCCGGAGTAGATCTTTGCCGTCCCGGGGAGCGCACGCATGCGAAAGCTGGTGCTACCGTGCTGGTCATGACCGCGTACCCGATCCTGTGCGAAGCCCGGCCGACGTGCCGCGGCGAGTACGGCGCGTGCGCTTCCCGCGGCCTGAGCTTCCTGCGCCGCCGCGGCCGGGTCGGTTCTCCCCCGGCCCCCGGCCGTTCCTGTCGCTGTCGTAGCTGTCGCTGACCCCGACGCCCCGGCCGGACCCGATCCCCGCACACCCTGGTCCGTAGCCGGCCCTCTCCTCTCGCGGTCCGCCCGCATCCGTCACCGGTGCCCCGTCCCCCGACCCCGGGCCGGGCTCCCGGGCCGATGCCGCACCACCCTCCGTTCGGCGGCTCCCGTCGTCCGCCCCGATCACCAGGAGATGCCCCGATGACCACCGCACCCGTCGCCCCGCCCGTCCTGCGCGACCACCGCATCCCCGCCGACGGCCTCTACGAGGGCGCCCGCGTCCTCGACCGGCTGCCCGCCGGAGTCCCCGAACGTCCCTACAGTCTCTTCGAGTTGGTGCCGCAGGCACGGACGATCGGCGCGGAGATACGGGGCGTGGACCTGTCCCGCCCGCTGACGGACGCGCTGCGGGACGAGCTGAACCGTGCCCTGCTGGAGTGGAAGGTGCTCTTCTTCCGCGGCCAGCACCTCACCTCCGCCGCCCAGCGCGGCTTCGCCCGCAACTGGGGCGAGCTGGAGACGAACCCGCTGCTGGCCACCGGTGACGACGACGAGGTGGTGCGCTTCGACAAGGCGGCCGGGGCCACCCCGACATTCGAGAACGTCTGGCACACCGACGTCACCTTCCGCCCGCGGCCCGCGCTCGGCGCCGTACTGCAACTGCGCGAGGTACCGCCGTTCGGCGGCGACACCATGTGGGCGGACATGGCCGCGGCCTACGACAACCTGCCGGAGGAGGTGAAGGCCCGGATCGACGGCGCCCGTGCCGTGCACGACTTCCTGCCGGGCTTCGCCCGCTTCTACCCGGCCGGGCGACTCGCACCGTTCCAGGAGCGGTTCCCGCCGGTCGAGCACCCCGTGGTGCGGCGGCACCCGGAGACCGGACGGCGCATGCTCTTCGTCAACGCGTCCTTCACCACCCGGATCGTCGGCCTGGAGCGGGCGGAGAGCGACCGGTTGCTGCGGCTGCTGTTCCAGCAGGCCCATGTGCCCGAGTTCCAGGTACGGTTCCGCTGGCAGCAGGGCGATGTCGCCTTCTGGGACAACCGCGCGACCCAGCACTACGCGGTCAACGACTACGGGCCCCACCGCCGCGTGGCCGAGCGCGTCGCCATCGCCGGTGACCGGCCCTTCTAGGGCGTGTTGTGTGACACTGACGCCATGGACGCGGGGCGCGAATCGCGGGTGGAGAAGGATGCGATGACGGTGGAGATCGGGTTCGCCCTGGTGACCGCCGTGCTGCTGGCGGCGGCCGTGCTGGGCGTGGCGTTGATCCCCGCTCTGCTCCTCGGCGTCCACGAACCGGCGGGCAGGACCGTGCTGACGGCCGGCGGGCTGGTCGGGGCGGTCGCCGGGTTCTGGCGGCTGGTGCTGGTCCTGGTCCGCTTCGACCGGAACCGGCGCCTGGGCCGCTGAGCAGCGCGCCCCGCGCGCCCGCCCCTCGGAGCGCGGCCGTGACGGTACGCCCGCCGCCACGGCGGAAGCACCTGTCGCTGCCGTCAGGGGGCGGATGTCCCGTAGAGGCCGGGGCCTGACGGCACCGGCCCGCGGCGACTCCCTTTACCTCACGGGTAATCGACAGCCGTCCGCCGTGCCGGGAGCATCACAGGGCACCGTTCGTCGAGAGAGGACACGCGGATGGATCAGATCGCGCGCCAGTGGATCGACAGTGCCGTCATGGCGTCCCCCGTCGCGAAGAGCATGGGGATGACGCTCGTCGCAGCCGAGGCCGACTCGGTCGTCCTGGCGCTGCCGTTCGCCGACCATCTGACGACGACCCCCGGCACGCTGCACGGCGGTGTCGTCGCGGCCCTGGTCGACACCGCCGGCGCCGCCGCGTCCGCCTCGGGTCTGACGGCCGGGGACGAGGCCACCGGCGGGGCGACCTCGAACCTGTCGGTGACCTACCTCGCCCCCGCCCGTACCGGCCTGCGGGCGACGGCGACCGTCGTGCACCGGGCCCGCAGCTCGACGCACACCCAGGTCGCCGTACGGGACGCGGACGGCCGGCTCGTGGCGAGCGGGTACGTCGACAGCCGGATCTTCCACTGACCGCCCCGGCCCCGGCGTGTCAGTCGGCCGCCTTGCCGTGGGCCGCGTCCCAGTCCTGGCCGTTCTCGTCGATCCGGGCCATGTGCGCCTCGGCCCAGTCGCGGAGCGCGGCCAGCGGAGCGTCGAGGGAGAGACCCAGTTCGGTCAGGCCGTAGTGGACGCGGGGCGGGACGGTGTCCTCCACCCGGCGGGTGACCAGGCCGTCGCGGTGCAGGCCGCGCAGCGTCACGGACAGCATCTTCTGCGAGACGCCGGGCATGGCGCGCCGCAGCTCCGAGAAGCGGACCTCGGCGGGGTGGGCCCCGGCGAGCACCTTGACGGCCATGGACGTCCACTTGTCGCCGATCCGGTCGAGCAGGTTCCGCGTCGGGCACGCGGGGCTGAAGAGATCACCCCGTCGTCCCATCGCGCTCACCGGCTTCCGTACGGCTTCACCGTTCGCGCCCATCGTAACCAGGCAGCCGGTGAAGACCGTGGCCGCCGGGATGTGAGTGTGCCGCGGGCGGGCTTTCACGCCAGGAACGGCCGCAGCGCCGCGAGGAGTTCACGCGGGCGGTGCTGGGGGACGATGTGGCCGCAGTTCTCCAGAACGATTCCCGACACGTCCTCGGCAATCGGCCGCACTTGCCGATAGGTGGCGTTTCCGACCGGATGGGAGCCGATCGCCAGCGTGGGCACCTCCAGTCCGGTGTCCGCCGCCGCCCGCTCGATCTGCCGAGCGCTTTCCGGAAAAGACCGGTAGTGGGCGAATGCCGCGCGCAGGGCGTCCCGTCCGGTGTACGCGGCGTGCACGGCGGCACGGAACGCCGGGGTGACACCGTCGCCCAGCGTGCCGGCCCGGAGGAAGAAGTCGAGGTACTCCTCCTCGTGGCCGGTGAGGACGTTCTCGGCGAGACCCGGGACGGCGTGGAAACCGAACCACCACGGAGGCCCGTTCCGCAGGAACTCCCCGGCGCCCGGCAGGCCGCCGAGCAGCGCTTCCATCACCACCAGGCGCCGCACCCGCTCCGGATGCGTCAGGCCCGTCAGGAAGGCGGGCGGGGTGCCGAGGTCGATGCCGACGACGTCGGCCTGTCCGATGTCCAGTGCGTCGAGCAGCGCGACCACGTCCGCCGCCACATCGGCCGCCGTGTAACCCGACGCGGGACGCGCGGAATCGCCGAGACCGCGCAGATCGGGTGCGATCACCGTGCGGTCTCTGGTCAGTTCGGGAAAGACCGGTTCCCATATCCGCCAGGTGTGCGGGAAACCGTGGAGCAGCACCACGGCCGGGCCTTCCCCGCCCACGGCCACATTCAATTCCACGCCGTGAGCGCGGATCCGCTTCAATTCCACCGTCATCGAGCCTTCTCGCCTTCTCGCCTTCGTGGCGAATTTCTCGGCTTGCTCGATCACCGTAGAAAGCGGGCCGCGCTCAGGGAAGACGGCACTCTGCGCTCACCTGGTTTCCCCCGGGTAACCGCCCCGGCACCGGGACGGCGGTCAGAGGGCGGGCCAGGACCCCGTGTGCCGCTGCTTCGCGGCGGAGGGCGCCGGCTGCTCCGCGGCGCCGTCCGCCCCCGCCGCGGGCCCGTCGCCGAGGAGCATGTCGGGGTCGAACATGACGATCACGGCCGCGAGGGCGAGCACGGCGACGGGTCCCGCGATCATGGGCAGGAGGAAGCCGAGCAGCTCCACCGAGGACTGGTCGACGACCGCCGCGCCCTTGCTGACGTGGACGCTCATGGCGGCCATGCCGGTGTAGTGCATGCCGGTCACGGCCACGCCCATGATGGCGCTCGCGGCCGCCGCGGACGCCAGGGTGTGCAGGGAGACCGCGGCCCACAGGGCGGCGGTCGAGGCGACCACGGCGATCAGTACGGACAGGCCGACCGTGACCGCGTCGAAGGACATGTGGCCGTCGAAGCGCATGCCGCTCATGCCGATGTAGTGCATCGCCGCGACGCCCAGGCCGGTGATGACCCCGGCCGCGCCCAGGACGAACGGCGAGGTGCCGCGGTAGCCGACGATGGACACGCCCAGGGAGACCACGGCGACGGCGACGACCAGGCTGAGGAGGGTCGTCGACCGGTCGTAACCGACCTCCGCGCCCTGGATGGTGAAGCCGATCATCGCGATGAAGTGCATGGTCCAGATCCCCGCGCCGATGCAGACGGCGCCGAGCACGAGCCAGGCGCCGCGTCTGCCCTCTCTGCCCTTGCGCACCGATCTGACCGTGCACCGCAGTCCGAGCGCCGAACCGACGCAGGTCGTCAGGAACGCCACGACGGGAGTGACCATTCCGTAGTTGAACTGAGAGACCGTGCCGTTCACCGAACACCTTCCAGACCGTTCGCCCCACCCCGAAGCTCACCCGAAGAAACCACGTGACGGGTTACCGGCAAAGGGTCGTCCGGGTGAGCGGATGCCCCACAGTAGGTTTCGGTTTTGGGCTTGTCACTGCCCCTCTTGTGACGCAATCAAATCGAGACACATACAGGCATATTCCATATGCAAGTGATGCCGTGCGGTGAATCCCCGGCGGCGGCAGCGGCCCCTGCGGGGCCGGCCGTGCGGGGTCAGCCGGGAAGCACCAGCCGCCGCGTCTCCCCCGGCCGCACGGAGAGCGTCCGGTCCGGCAGCCGGACACCGATCGGCGACCGGTCGGAGGCCGGTACGGAGATCTCCAGGAGGCATTTCTCCAGCCGCAGCCGTACGTTCCAGTGGCCCTGGTAGCGCAGGGAGAAACCGTAGGAGGACAGTTCGGGCAGGGGCACCGGGTCGAGCCGCAGGGCGCCGTCGCGGGTCTCCAGGCCGGTCAGTCCGCGCTGGACGAGGTCGAGGGTGCCGGCCATGGCGCCGAGGTGGATGCCCTCGCCGGTGGTGCCGCCCTGCACATCGGCGACATCGCCGCGCAGCGCCTCCTGGCAGAACTCCCACGCCTCGGCACGGCGGTCCCGGGCCAGCACCCAGCCGTGCACCAGACCGCTGAGGGTGGAGCCGTGGCTGGTGCGGGCCAGGTAGTGGTCGACGGTGCGCCGCCAGGTGTCCGCGTCGAGCCGGTGCCCCAGCCGGGCGAAGAGTTCCCGGAGTTCGGCGGGCGAGAACAGATAGCCGAGCATCAGCACGTCGGCCTGCTTGGACGCCTGGTAGCGGTTGACGGTGTCGTCCTCGGCCTCCAGGATCCGGTCCAGGCGCCGGATGTCCCCGTACCGCTCGCGGTACCCCTCCCAGTCGAGTTCCTCCAACTCGCCGTACCGCTCGAACTGGCTGATCACCCCGTCGTGGAAGGGCACGTACAGGGTGCGCGAGACCTCGTCCCAGCGTTCGAGTTCGCCGTCGCCGAGCCGGGTGCGCTCGACGAGCTCCCGGCGCCGCGGCTCGGGCAGGGCTTCGAGGAGTTCGAGCGCGCGGGCCAGCACCCAGGCGGCGGTGACGTTCGTGTACGCGTTGTCGTCGAGTCCGGGCTCGCTCGCCCAGGGATAGGACTCGTGGTACTCGTCCGGTCCGACGATCCCGCGGATACGGTGCCGGCCCAGCCGCTCGTCGTACTCGGCCGAGTCGGCCCAGAAGCGGGCGATCTGGAGCATCATCTCGGCGCCCTTGGTGTGCAGGAACTCCGCGTCACCGCTGGCCTCGCAGTACTTCCACACGTTGTACGCCACCGCCGAGCCGACGTGCCGCTGGAGGCTGGAGTGGTCGGGCAGCCAGCGCCCGGAACGCGGGTTGAGGTGCAGCCGCTGGGTCTCCTCGCGGCCGTCGCTGCCGCTCTGCCAGGGGTAGAGGGCACCGCGCCGGCCGATGTCGCGGGCGGCCGCGCAGGCTCGTTCCAGGCGCCGGTGGCGGTAGCGCAGCAGCGCCCGGGACACCTCGGGGAAGTGCAGATTCAGGTAGGGCAGGACGAACAGCTCGTCCCAGAAGACGTGGCCGCGGTAGGCCTCGCCGTGCAGGCCGCGGGCGGGTGCGCCGACGTCGAGGTCGGCGGTGTGCGGGGAGAGCGTTTGCAGGACGTGGAAGAGGTGCAGCCGCAGGATGCGGCCGGCCTCGCCGGGCACCTCCAGGTCGGCCCGCCGCCACAGTTGGTCCCAGGCGGTGGTGTGGGTGTCGAGCAGCGCGTCGAAGTCCGGCGCGTGGCAGGCCCGGGTGACGGCCGCCTGGAGCGGGTCGCTGATGGCCGGGTCGTGCGAGGTGTGCAGGGCGACGGTCTTGTCGACGGTCGCGGTGCGGCCCGCCGTCAGCCGCAGGCACAGCCGCTGCGCGGCGCGCGGGGGTGTGTGCTCGGCGGTGATGTCCGCGTCGCAGGTCAGACGGGCGGCCATGCCGATACGGAGATCGGAGGTGCGGGTGCGGCAGCGCAGCCACACGGTGTCCGGAGCGGCGTCGCCGGTGTGCAGGTGGGTGAGGTGGCGGCCGTCCAGATCGCGGTAGCGCGGGACGCCGGAGTTGGTGACGCCGCCGTCGAGCGCCGCCTCCACCTCGAGGTCGCCCGCGTAGCCGTCCGCGGTGAACTCGGTGCGCAGGGCGCCGAGATGGGCGTCGCCCATGTGGACGAGGCGCTGCTGGCGCACGGTCAGGGTGCGGCCGTCGCCGATCCCGTACCGCGAGGTGCGCTCCAGGACGCCCGGGGCGAGGCGTACCTCCAGGCGGTGGTCGAGCACCGGCGCCGTGTCCGGGGTGAGCCACCTTCCGCCCGGGATGCGGAACCGCAGCGGCAGCCAGTTCGGCAGGTTGACCATGTCCTCGTTCTCGACGCGCCGCCCGGCCACCTCCGACGTCAGCCGGTTGTAGACGCCCGCCGCGTACGTGCCCGGGTAGTGCACGTCGTCCGCGGTGCACTCCGGGAGGGCGCCGCGGGTGGCGAAGTAGCCGTTGCCCAGGGTGCACAGGGACTCCCTGAGCCGCTCGTCCTCCGCCACGTACCCGTCGTACGCCCATGTCGGGTCGGTCACTGCTCCACTCCTCGGGTGTGCGGTTCCCTGCGTCGGCCCCTGTCCGAGCAGTGTCCCCCGCGCACCCGGGCGGAGCGTTCAGGCTCGCTGGCGCGACGGCCGCCGAGCGCCGGGGGCCCTACTTCTGCACCGGCGGGCAGTAGCCGGTCTCCTCGCCGATCGTGTTGATGACGGCGTTGGACCGCGAGTCCCCCGCGTAGTCGATCTGGTCCGTGCAGCTCACACCGGACTCCTTCGCGGTGCCCGCCGGCGTGCTCGCCGCCTCCGGCTCCGGGCAGTAGCCCGTCTCCTCGCCGATCGTGTTGATGACCGCGTTGGACCGCGAGTCCCCCGCGTAGTCGATCTGGTCCGTGCACTTCACACCGGACTTCTTCGCGGTGCCCGACGGGGTGCTCGCCGCCTGCGTGCCCTCGCTGGAGCCTTCCGTCTTCTCGTCCGTGGCGGAGCCGGCCTGCGGGGTCTTCGTGGCGGTGGCGGACGACGCGGTGGTCGAGGAGGCGGCCGAGTCGCTGCCGCTGTCGCAGGCCGTGAGCGCCAGGCCGGCTGCCACAGCGGCAAGGGTCAGGGCCGAGATCTTGCGTACGCGCATGTTCTTTCCTCCGAAGGGGTCCCCCGCTCCTGGCGAGCGGGCTCTTTGATCATCAAGATGGCGGGCCGCGCTGGGCGCGTTCCCCGCAGGGTCACGTCAAGACACGGCTGTTACACAAGGGCTGACCGGCTGCTGTCGCACAAGGGCCGGCCTGCGCGGCGGATCCCAGGTGCGCGCCGGTGGCCCCGGCGGCCCCTTCGCCGTGCCCGGCTAGGATCCGGTGCATGCCGCTGACCACGAAGGGTGTCGACCGGTTCGAGGCCGCGAGGCCCCGCCTCGAAGCCATCGCCTATCGCCTGCTCGGTTCCGTGAGCGAGAGCGAGGACGCCGTGCAGGAGACCTTCCTGCGCTGGCAGGCCGCCGACGTCCAGCGCGTCGAGGTCCCCGAGGCCTGGCTGACGAAGGTGCTCACCAACCTGTGCCTGAACCAGCTCACTTCGGCGCGGGTGCGGCGCGAGACCTACGTGGGCCAGTGGCTGCCCGAACCGCTGCTCGACGGCGACCCGCTGCTCGGCCCGGCCGACACCGCCGAGCAGCGCGAGTCCCTCTCGTACGCGGTCCTCGCCCTGATGGAACGGCTGTCGCCCAACGAGCGCGCGGTGTACGTGCTGCGGGAGGCGTTCGACTATCCGCACCGGGAGATCGCCGGGATCCTCGACCTGACCGAGGCGGCCAGTCAGCAGCTCCTGCACCGCGCCAAGAAGCACATCGCGGACGGCAGGGCCCGCAACGAGATCGACAGGGCCGCCGCCCAGCGCATCGTCGCGGAGTTCCTGACCGCCGCGACCAGCGGGAGGACCGAACCGCTCGTGAAGCTGCTCACCGCCGACGCCGTCGCGATCGGTGACGGCGGCGGGCGGATCCCGGCCGCGGCCAAGCCGTTCCGCGGCGCTGTCGCGGTCGCGAAGTTCATCCGTGGCCTGTTCAAGCCCGCGCACGCCAAGCGCGCCCTCGTCGGCGGCTCCCCCGAGGTCCACGTCACCACCGCCAACGGCGGCCCCGCCGTCGTGGCGGTCCTGGACGGCCGGGTCGTCGGCGTCATGTGCCTGGAGATCACGGCCGAGGGCATCGCCGCGTTCCGCAACCAGGTGAACCCCGACAAGCTCGAGCGGGCGAGCCGGGTGTGGGCGGCCGGCGATCACGGAGAGCCCCTGTTCCACGCGTTCTGACGGCGATGCGGGCGCCCGGGAGGAGAGCGAGGCTCCTGTGACCCGCTTCACATCACCTTCCTGTCAGGAAACGACGGGCTGTCCGGTTCAAGGGGCGGAACCACGCCGGACAGCCGGTGGGCCGCGCAGACAGGAGCCAGGAAATGCAGCACCGCATCATCGTCCTCGGGGCCGGATACACCGGAGCCGTCGCGGCCGGCCGCCTCGCCAGGCGGCTGCACCGTGACGACGTCGCCATCACCCTCGTCACCGCCGAGCCCGACTTCGTCGAGCGCGTCCGGATGCACCAGCTCGCGACCGGCCAGGACCTCAAGGCCAGGACCTTCGCCGAGATGTTCGCGGACACCGGCGTCGAGCTGCGGCTCGCCCGGGTCACCGCCGTCGACGCCGACCGCAGGACCGTCACCGTCACCGCCGACGGCACCACCGAGGAGCTCGCGTACGACACCCTCGTGTACGCCCTCGGCAGCGGCTGGAACGACCAGGGTGTCCCCGGCACCGCCGAGCACGCCCACCAGATCGCGAGCAGGGCCGGGGCGCTCCGGCTGCGCGCCCGCCTGGCCGCCCTGGAGGCCGGGCAGCCCGTGGTCGTCGTCGGCGGCGGGCTCACCGGTCTGGAGGCCGCGACGGAGATCGCCGAGGCCCGCCCGGACCTCACCGTGTCCCTCGTCGCGCGCGGCGCGCTCGGCGACTGGCTCTCGTACAGGGGCCGCGCCCAGCTGCGCAAGGTCTTCGGGCGGCTCGGCATCACCGCCCACGAGCACACCACCGTCACCGCCGTCGAGGCCGGCCGGGTCCGCACCGCCGACGGCACGGCGGTCCCGGCCGCGGTCACGGTGTGGACCACCGGCTTCGCGGTCCACCCGATCGCACGGGCCACCACGCTGGAAGTCGGCGACACGGGGCAGATCGTGGTCGACGCGACCATGCGCTCCCTCTCCCACCAGGACGTGTACGCCATCGGTGACGCGGCCCTGGCACCCGGCCCCGATGACAAGCCGCTGCGGATGTCGTGCGCCTCGGGCCTGCCCGCCGCCTGGCAGGCCGCCGACGCCATCGCGGCCCGCCTGACCCGGCGCAAGCTGCCGAAGACCCCGATCCGGTACTTCAACCAGTGCCTCTCGCTGGGCCGCAGGCAAGGACTCATCCAGTACGTCACCGCCGACGACCGTTCCGTCAACGCGGTGCTGGCCGGCCGGCTGGCCGCCGGTTACAAGGAACTGGTGTGCAAGGGCGCGGCCTGGGCCGTGGCCAACCCGACCCTCGGCCTGCCGTCGCGCCGCCGCCGCGTCGTGCCGGAGACCACCGAGCCGCACCCGGCCGTCGAGGCGCCGGTCCGTCCCGTCTGACTCGGGTCGCCTTTGAGGACAAATCCCGTTGGAGGGGCCGGGAGCGTGATCATAGAGTCCTTGCATGTCTCTACGTGTTCGTATGCGCCAGGCCCTCCCGGAAGCGATGCGTGCCCGCGACAAGGCCGCGGTGAGCGCCTTGCGCGCGACGCTCGCCGCGCTGGACAACGCCGAGGCGGTACCCGTGGGCGAGGCCGAGTCGCGTGGTACGGCCCTCGAACAGTCGCCGGTCGGGGCCGGTACCACCGAGGCGGCGCGGCGTGAGCTGAGCGAGCACGACGTGACGGCCGTCGTACGGGCCGAGGCCGCCGAACGGCTGGACGCGGCGGCCCGGTTGACGGCGCCCGCCCACGCCGACCACGTCGCACGACTGCGCGCGGAGGCAGCGGTACTGCAACGCTTCCTCGACACACATGAGGATGCCGGGGAACGCGACGGATACGGCGAGCGCGACGGACGCGAGGCACACGGCCGACGCGGGGCACACGCCGAGCACGGCGGGGCGGTCGGTCGGGGCGGCGCGTAGGAGCGGGCTCCTCGGCCCGCGACGGCGCCGGCCCAGGGCCGTCCCGCCGCGCCATACCGCCGCGCCGAGGCGCTTGCGGACGTCGTCGGGCGATGCCCCGGCGGCGTCCCGCCCGGCGCCCCAGGAGTCGCCCCACTGGTCTCACATGTTGATATTCGCTTTCCGAAAACTAAGACGCCTGAGATCGTTCACGGTGCCCGTACAGTGCGCGGGGTTCTTCGGCGAGGGGGACGTACGCGCAGGTCCAGGCCTTCGGCGACCGACCTTCACCTCGCGCGAGAGACCGAGCAATGCCCGCACCAGCCACAGCCACCGGATCGGCCCAGACGCCCGTCAATCCGCGGTCCCGCGTCCTCATCGCCAGCCTCATCGGCACGACGATCGAGTTCTACGACTTCTACATCTACGCGACCGCGGCCGTCCTGGTCTTCCCGTCCCTCTTCTTCCCGAACGCGGACCCCACGACGGCGCTGCTGTCGTCGTTCGCGGTCTTCGGCGCCGCCATGGTCGCCCGCCCGATCGGGGCCGTCTTCTTCGGACACCTCGGCGACCGGCTCGGCCGCAAACGGACACTGGTGGTCTCCCTGCTGACCATGGGCATCGCCACCTTCCTCATCGGCGTGCTGCCCACCTACGC
Organism: Streptomyces sp. NPDC059785; assembly: GCF_042732375.1. Classification (NCBI taxonomy): domain Bacteria; kingdom Bacillati; phylum Actinomycetota; class Actinomycetes; order Kitasatosporales; family Streptomycetaceae; genus Streptomyces; species Streptomyces sp. NPDC059785. The sequence continues at coordinate 239,163 of NZ_JBHWHV010000003.1, read as the reverse complement.
GCAGGTCGGCTGGGTCGCCACCGCGCTGCTCGTACTGATGCGGCTCGCGCAGGGCTTCGCGCTCGGCGGCGAGTGGAGCGGTGCCGCGCTGGTCGCGACCGAGAACGCGCCCAAGGGCAAGCGCGCCCTGTACGGCACCTTCCCGCAGCTCGGCGCCCCGCTGGGCTTCATCATCGGCAACGGCCTGTTCCTGGTCATCGGCGCGCTGCTGCCGTCCACGGCGGGCGCCGACCCCACTCAGCCCTCGCAGGCCTTCACCGACTGGGGCTGGCGCATCCCGTTCCTGTTCTCGGCCGTAATGGTCGCGATCGGCCTGTGGGTGCGCTCGCGGCTCGTCGAGTCGACGGTCTTCGCCAAGACCCGCGAGGCCGGAAAGGTGCGGAAGCTGCCGCTGGCCACCGTGGTCCACAGCCACTGGAAGCAGCTCGTCCTCGGCACCTTCATCATGCTGGCGACGTACGTGCTCTTCTACCTGATGACCACGTTCTCGCTGAGCTACGGACGCACCGCGAAGGACGCCGCCGTGCCGGGGCTCGGCTACAGCTACACCACGTTCGTGCTGATGATGATCTTCGGCGTGCTGTTCTTCGCCGTGTTCACCCTGGTCTCGGGACCGCTGGCCGACAAGTACGGCCGGCGCACCACCCTGATCTGGATCACCGCGGCGATCGTGGTGTTCGGACTGGTCTGGGTGCCGCTGATCGGCCTGGGCACGCTCGGCGTGGTGCTGTGGCTCGTGCTCGGCTTCACGCTGATGGGCATGACGTTCGGCCCGATGGGCGCGCTGCTGCCCGAGCTCTTCCCGACGAGCGTGCGCTACACCGGTTCCGGCATCTCGTACAACGTCAGCTCGATCCTCGGGGCGGCGGTCGCGCCGTTCATCGCGGTGGCGCTGTGGGAGGCCGGTGACGGTTCGCCGTGGCTGGTCGGTGTCTACCTCTCCGCGATGGCCGTGCTGACGCTGACCGCGCTGCTGCTCGGCAAGGAGACCAAGGACGTGTCGCTGGACGAGGGAGAGGGCGAGGACGCCACCACTTCCCCGGCCGACGCCACCCCGACCACGGTCGCCTCCACCGCCTCCACCGCCTCCACCGCCTCCACCGCCTCCTGACCGTCCTGCCCCGCCCGACGCACTTGCCGAAACCGGTTTCGCGGCCCTGCCGGCCCGGGCCTCGACCCGCCATCGCACGGAAGGGGCCGTGCCGCTACATCACATGCCCGTCGATCACGTGGTCGCTCACCAGGTTGGTCATCCGAACCCCCTCGGTGACCGCGGGAGCGACGGGCGGATGTACCGGCGCGGCCCCGACCCACGACGAAACGCGCGTGCGCAACCGAAGACGGCCGTGTCAGCATGACCTCGGAGAGCGAGGTGGCGTGAACGAGTCGGGACGACTGCGCCGGGCGCTGGTCACATGGGCGGCCGGCGGCGCGGACGCGGACACCGCGGCCACGACAGCGCGCGAACTGGCCGGCGCCGTCCGCACGGTCGTGCTCGTCGAGGGAAACAGCGACCAGGTCGCGCTGGAGGCCCTGGCCGCCCAAGCGGGCCGCGACCTCGCCGCGGAGGGCGTCGCCGTGGTGCCACTGGGCGGCGCGACGAACATCGGCCGTTTCCTGGACGTGTGCGGCCCCGCGGGCCTGGACATCCCCCTGGCCGGCCTCTACGACATCGGCGAGGAACGCCACTTCCGACGCCACCTGCGACGGGTCGGCCTCGCCCCGGGACTCACACCCACCACCAAGCTCGACACCCTCGGCTTCCACGTGTGCGTCGCCGACCTGGAGGACGAACTGATCCGCGCACTCGGCGCCGAAGTCGTACAGCAGGTGATAGAGACCCAGGGCGAGACGCGCCCTTTCCGCACGTTCCAGGGCCAGCCGGCCCAGCGGAACCGGCCGGTGGAGCACCAACTGCGCCGCTTCATGGGCACACACAGCGGCCGCAAGTCCCTCTACGCCCAGGCCCTGGTCGCGCGCCTGGAACCGGAGCGCGTACCAGAGCCGTTGAAGCGCCTCCTCGCATCCGCCTGACCAGGCCCTCCGCACCCGAAGCGTCACGATCTCGAAGGGCCGGAAGTCAACGTCGATCGGCTCCCCTGCCCCCCAAGCGGCGGCCCGCACCGCGGAGTTGCCCACCCCACCCGGCTCACGTTCGAGAAGATCCGTGGTCCAGGCCCGGTCGAACGGCTCCGACACCTCGACCCGGGCCCGCGCACGCCCACCCCGCGCCTCGTAGAGCCGTACGACGAGATCCCCGGACCGGTCCTCGGCGAGCTCGACCGCCTCGACCACGACCGAGGGCGCGTCCACCGCGACGAGCGGCGCCACGGGCCCGGCACCGGTCACCGTACGCACCGGCAGATCGAGCCGGTACCCCGTATCGAGGGCCTCCAGCACGGTAGGAGCGGGCCGCACGGCGGTACGCAGCACATGCTCGCCCTGGTCCGCCCCCGGATTCGCGAGGTCGAAGAAGTGCCGCGGTGTGCCGACCCCGACCGTCGGTGAGCCCTCCAGGGAGCGTGTACGGGCGGCGGCCTCCATCATCTCCCGGGTGGGACCGCCCCCGCCGTCGCCGAACCCGAACGGCACGAGCGAGACGTTGGACAGCCCCTTCTCCGCGTACTGCCGCTGCGCCCGCGCCGACCGTCAGCGACGTCCGCACCGTCGACGTACGGGGCACCGCGCTCGGCGAGGACGGGGCGCCATCGGCGCCGCCTCACTGGTCATGCCCTCCGCGGCGTCGGCCCGCGCGGACCACCTGCTCCTGCCCGACCGGGCCGGGCGCCCGAACTCCTGAGCCCGGCGCCCCGGGCCTTCGAGCAGCGCTCAGAGCCCGTGGCCGTAATGCCGGTAGGCATGCAGAAGTGCCGCACCATTCGCCTCGTAAAGAGCGCTGGGGAGGGTCACTTCCCAGGTGAGGGGCGTGTTGATGTCCTGTACCCGAACGGCTACCGCGTCGGACCTCGCCACCGACTCGCGCATGTGGTCACGCAGGCGTCCGGTCTGCGGCATGACGATCTCCTCAACGGCGCTGCGCTGTTCCGGAGTCGACTTGGCTCCGACTGCTGTTCCGGTCGCCCGCTCCCGTGCGGAAATCTCCCTCATCAGCAGACTGAGGGTCTCCATCTCCTTGGACGAGAGTTCCCCACCACACGACCGGAAGGGCAAGTGGTGGAACATCACCGACAGTTGGAAGAAGTATCTGCAGGTGCCTTCGGAATCAAACATACCGGGCGCGACACACAGTCCGTCCGCGATCGCCAGCGGAACGGTGCAGACGAACCTCGCATAGACGTCCAGCAGATCCTCGTCGACTTGGAACGCCCGGATATCGATCGACCGGTGCCCGCCGCCCAGGCGGACCACTGCGTCACCGGGACCGCAGTTGGCGACTCCCCAGTAGTCGGGAGCCCGGCGTGCCGCGATCTCCCCGAAGCTCCGGGCGAAGGAGACAGCCCAGTCGGCGGGCGGGCCGAGCCCCGCAGGAATGCCAAGGTATACGTAGAAACGGCTGAGATCCCGCCGAATGAATCTCGGATCGTGCGTCACCTCGAACCCGAAAGGGCAGATCGCCTGAATACGGGGACTCGCGCCGCTTGCCGCCTGCGCCACCATGTGCCGCCAGGCGGCCACATCGAACGCTCCGGTCCCGGTCACGGGGAAACCTGGTGGGCGCCGCACACTACCCCGTTCCATTTCAGTGTGATGGTCGGCGGCGGCCTCGGGCCGCCGGCTCCCCGGAAGATCTCCGACGCATCCTCCGATACGCGATACCGGCAGTCAAGACCGCCGCTTGCCGGTCGCGTACCTCTATCACCCGCACTGGATCGATTACCGACGAACCGCGCCACAAGCGCACGTCGTTCCATGGCGATCTGGGCACGGGACCACCTCTTGCCTGGCGCCGATGCGGCCTCCTAGGGTATCGCTCATGCATATATGTTTCATCTGTACGGGGAATATCTGCCGCTCCCCGATGGCGGCGATCATATTCCGGGAACAGCTGCGCAGATCGGGCTTGAGTGATTGCGTGACGGTGACCAGTGCGGGCACCGGAACCTGGCACACGGGAAAGCCGATCGACCACCGTGCGGCCCGCGCACTGTCCGAGCACGGATATCCTTCCCATCATGTGGCCGCACCATTAGGGGAACGAAATATGGACGCGGACCTCTACGTCGTCATGGATGTCGAGCACAAGGCTGCACTGGAGGAAATCGTCGCGGATGCGAGCCGTATCAGAATGCTGCGCTCGTTCGACGGCGATTCCGAGAAAAGCAGTGGGGTGCCGGACCCCTACTACGGAGACGACCGTGCTTTCGACGACGTCCTCACGGTGATCCAGGCCGCCGTGCCCGGGCTCATCGACTGGGTTCGGTCGAGGTCGGCGAACGCGCGAGCGGCAGACTCCGGCTCGGGCATACATGATCCGGCGGATCTGCCGGCGCAGCGGGCCGAGGCCGACCGCCTCGGCGAGGAGGAACGCCCCCGACGTGCGGCCATGAGACTCGGCGAGTTGCTCCCCGCGTTCGAGCGTGTCTACGGTCCTGAGCACCTGGAGACGCTCATCGCCCGGGACATCCACGCACACTGGGTGGCCGAGGGCGGCGACTTCCTGCCGGCGCTCCGGGCGTTCCAGTCGTACCTGCCGGTCTGGGAGCGTGTGGCAGGCCCTGAGCACCCGGGCACCCTGCACTGCCGGCAGAACGTCGCCTACTGGACGGGAGAGGCCGGCGACTTCGCGCAGGCAGCCAAGTTGAGCAGGGAACTCCTTCCGGTACGTGAACTCGTCCTGGGTCCCGCCCACCCCGACACCCTGTTGACCCGGCACCGTCTCGCCTACTGGATCGGTGAGTCGGGCGATCCCGCCGCCGCCCTGTCCTTGTTCGAGGAGTTGCTGGACATCCGCGTCGAGCGGCAAGGAACGGAGCACGCGGACACGCTGACCGCACGGCATGAGATCGCCCGCCGTACAGGTGAGACCGGAAAGCCCGAAGCGGCTGCAGAGTTCTTCGAGGAACTGGTGCCCAGGAGGGAACGCGTCCTCGGCCCCCGGCACATCAGCATGCTGACCACCCGGCACGAGCACGCGCGGTGGACCGGCGAGGCCGGAGCACCGCAGAAGGCTCTGGACATGCTGCGCGAGCTGTTGCCGATACGTGAAGAGGTGCAGGGGCCGGACCATCCGCGAACCCTGCTGACGCGACACGAACTGGGACGGTGGATGGCGGTGAGCGGTGACCGCGCGGGGGCGGTGTCCACCGTTCGCGAGGTGTTGCACGGACGAGACCGAGTCCTCGGCCCCCACCATCCCCACACCCGGCAGACCCGCGACCTGCTTGCCGGGCTCGGGCTCCGCTGAGCCGTGCCACCGCCCCGCACCGCGCCCGCTTCGGTCCGGCCTTTCGCGGGCCGTTACGGTGGCCCGATGCCCTCCCTGAAGCTGCGTCACGCGGTCCGTGCCGTTCTCCTCGACGAGGAGGACTCCGTTCTGCTCTGCCGGTTCGAGGTGCCGGAGCCGCCCGGGAGCGTGGTGTGGACGGCTCCCGGCGGTGGGATCGAGCGGGACGAGTCGCCGCGGGCGGCGCTGCGGCGCGAGCTCCAGGAGGAGGTGGGCCTCGCGCTCGTGGGTGAACCGCCGCACGTGTGGCACCAGGAAGTCGTCTCCCCCGGACACGCGCCCGGCTACGACGGTGTCGTCAACGACTACTACCTCGTGCGCACCGCCAGGTTCGAGCCGCGCGGGACGCTGTCCGACGACGCGCTCGCCGCGGAGAACATCAGCGGTCTGAGGTGGTGGCACCCGGGTGAGATCGCCGGTTACGACGGCCCTGACCTGTTCTCGCCGCGCGACCTGTCCACGCTCCTGCCTGCGCTCATCGCCTCCGGTGTGCCGGCCGAGCCGCTGCCGCTCGGGCTCTGAGGCGGCGGGGCGGTGTCTCCGCGTGACGGCACCCGGGAACCGGCCGACCGGCCGGAGAGGTCGTAGCCTGGCACGGTGCACAGCGTGGAACTGCTGCCCGACCCCGCCACCGAGCGGGCGGTCGAGGACGTGTGGCGCCGTCTGGAGGAGTCCGGGCGGCCCAGCCTCGCCACCCACCGCCATCCGACGAACCGTCCGCACCTCACCCTGGCCACCGCCGACGCCCTGCCGCCGGAGACGGGTGACCGGGTGCGGTGCGCCCTCGCGGTGCTGCCGCTGCCCCTGTGCCTGGACGGGACCGTCCGGTTCGCCGGCCGCAAGCCGGTGCTCGCCTGGGCGGTACGGGCCGACGACGCCCTGCTGCGCCTGCACGAGACGGTCTGGCGGGCCCTGCGCGACGCGCCCGGCGGCGGCCGTCCGAACCCGCTGCACGACCCGGCCCGCTGGACTCCGCACATCACGCTCGGCCGGGGGCGCGACACCGTACCGCCGGGCCCGGAGCCCGACCCTGACGAGGACCCGTTCCGGGGGACGACGACGCCCTCCGGTGTCCTGACCGGCCGGTGGACCGGCGCACGCCACTACGACTCGGTCACCCGCACCACCGAACCCATCGGCCCGTGAGCCGCCCGCCCCACGACACATGTGACTCACGCGCGGCGCGTACCGCCGGTCTGACTCACGCGTGACGTGTACCGCCGTCCGGCCGCGCGCACGCCGGTGTTCCGCCGGGCAGGCTCCCGCGGTGGTCCGCCACGAAGCGGTAGCCGACGTGTGCGACCCAGCGCACCGGCGGCACCATCAGGGCCCCTCCCACGACCGGCCACGGGCCGCCCGCGCTCAGCAGCAGCTTCGCCACGGTCCGCACACCCCCGTAGACCGTGCCGGCCGGCGTCACCCACAGCACCTCGTGCCGCGCCCGCTCCGCGGCGACGCCGAGCGCCGCGAGATCCGCGCGCTGCCAGGGGACGGCGGTGCAGCGGGGCCGCACCACGCGCTGGAGCACGTCCACCGCCGAGGTGCAGAAGCCGCAGTCCCCGTCGAAGAGCAGCACAGGCCGGGTTCGCATACCTCCATCGTGCCCCACCCGGCTCGCTCCGTCCCGTCGGCGACCCGCTGCCGTCCGGCCACGGCGGCGGGCGGACGGTACGGCGGAACGGTCGCCGGAGCCCACGGAACACAGGACGATCACGATCGGATGACGAACTTTCACGAAACCGCCAACCGAGGCCGTTGAACCTTCACTTACTGCCATGCTGCTCCGGCTGAAGTCAGAACCGGCATATGGAGCACATGACATGGACGACGTCCAGCCCACCACCGAGCCCAGACAGACCGTCACCGCCCCGGCCGGCGCCGCGGTCGTGCCCGGCACCGCCGGCGCCCCCGTCGCCGCCCGCCTGCCCGGCCTCGCGATGAAGCGCCGCGGCCCGGTCGCGGTATGGCTGGGGCTGCCCATCGTCACCCTCGGCATCTACCAGCTGGTCTGGTACTACAAGATCCACAAGGAGCTCCAGGAGTTCGACCGGCGCCGCACCCTGAGCCCGGCCGGCAGCATGCTGGTCCTGCTCTTCCTGAGCTGGACCCTGATCGCGCCGCTGGTCTCCTTCCACAACACCGGCAAGGCCATCGCGAACGCCCAGCGCGCGGCCGGCCTGCCGGTGACGTGCAGCCCCGCCGCGAGCACCTGGCTGGCCTTCGTCTTCGGCCTCAACATCTGGTACATGCAGCGCCAGCTCAACCTGGTCGTCGACAAGTACCCGGGCGCCGAGCCCGGCACCGAGGTGCCCCTCGCCGCCTGACCGGCGCTGCCCGCCGGGCCCCGGCCGCTGCGCAGCGGCCGGGGCCCGCGATACTCCTGGCGTGACACTCACCGCGCGACAGCTCGCCCTGGCCACCCTCGACCGTCAACTCCTGCTCGCCCGTGGGCAGATAGAGGTGGCGGAGGCGGTGCGCCGGGTCGGCGCGCTCCAGGCCCAGTCACCGGCATCGCCGTACCTGGCCCTGTGGAACCGCGTGAAGGACTTCGCGCCCAAGGACCTCGACGCGGCGTTCGCGGACCGCCGGATCGTGAAGGCGACCCTCATGCGGATCACGCTGCACGCCGTCCACGCCGACGACTACGAGCCCTTCCGCGCCGCCATGCTGAGCAGCCTGCGGGCGGCCCGGCTGTACGACCGCCGTTTCACCGCGACGGGGCTGTCCCCCGCCGACGCCGACGCGCTCCTCCCTGCACTCGCGGCGTTCCTGGAGCGGCCCCGCACGGGCGCCGAGGTGGAGGCGGAGATCACCGGGAGGTTCGGCGCGCACGCGCACCGGGTGTGGTGGGCGCTGCGCACGTACGCGCCCGTGCATCACGCGCCGGCCGGCGGCCCCTGGTCGTTCGCGCAGCGCAACTCCTACCGCGCCTCCTGGGCGGCTCCCGCGGCCACGCCGGAGGAGGCCGCCGCCGGAGTACGGCGGCTGCTGCTCGCCCATCTGCGCGCGTTCGGGCCCGCCTCCGCCCAGGACTTCGCCCGGTTCACCCTGCTGACCCGGGCCGCGACGGCACGGGCGCTGGACGAGCTCGGCGACCGGCTGGTGCGGGTGCCGGGACCGGGCCGGGCCGTCCTGTTCGACCTGCCCGGCGCCACCGTGCCCGCCGACGACACCCCGGCTCCGCCCCGGCTGCTGCCGATGTGGGACAGCACGCTGCTGGCCCACGCCGTACCCGGCCGGCTCATGCCCCGGGAGTACCGGCCCCTGGTCGTCCGGCGCAACGGCGACGTACTGCCCTGCCTGCTCGTCGACGGGCAGGTCGCCGGGGTGTGGCGCGCGAGCGGCGGCGGGGTGGAGATGACCGCCTTCCGCGAGCTCGGCAGGGCCGCGTGGCAGGGGCTCACCGAGGAGGCCGAGCGGCTGTCGGCACTGCTCGCCGACCGCGACCCGGCCGTCTACGGGCGCTACGGGCACTGGTGGGACAAGGGGTTCCCCGCCGCCGGGACCAGGTCGGTCAAGGGCTGACGCGACCGGGCCGGTCAGGGGCCGACAGCCCGGCCGCGGGGTCAGTACCCGACGTAGAACGTGGCGTCCTGCTGCTCCGTCGTGGTGGAGACCGGGTCGATCCGCAGGACGTAGTTGGAGTGGCGGATGTAGCGGGTCGGGTTGTTGTACGAGCGGAACGACGACCACGAGGAGTCGGCCAGGCCCGACGTCCGGTAGAAGGTGGCGTCCGCGGCGAACGTCGACGTGCCGTCGTTCTCGTCGAGCCGCAGGTTGTAGTCGTAGTGCCGCAGATATCTGGTCGGGTAGTTGACCGACTGGAAGGACACTCCGGAGCTGTCGGCGAGGCCCGCCACGAGCTTCCACTGGGAGTCGGCGTACGGATCGAAGGCGTACTCGTCGATGCGGGCGGCGTAGTTGGAGTGGCGGACGTAACGGGCCGGGTAGTTGTACGACTTCAGCCGGTTCCAGGTGGGGGTGCCCCACTTGGCGAGCAGGTTGCTGTACTGGGCCGAGGTGATCGGGTGGATGCCGCAGTGCTTGGAGTTGAGCGGCTGGGTGTACTTCTTCTGGTCCAGGGCCGTCCAGGTGCCCGCGGCCAGGCTGCTGGTCTGCCAGGCGTAGAAGACGCCGTTCGGGCTCCAGGTGTCGCCCCACAGGTACCAAGTCGTATTCGACGCCAGGGACTTGACCAGGGTCGGGGCCTCGGTGCCGCCGTGCGAGACGGCGGTGCTGAACTCGGTGAAGCTGCCGGGGTTCAGTGAGGTCGAGCGCGCGCCGACGAGGGTCGAACTCTTCTTGAAGTACAGGTAGTTGTATCCGCTCACGCCGATGGCCAGGTCGCCGTCGATGACGTCGTAGCCGGGGTCGAAGAAGACCTGGGGGTCGCCCGCGGTCACGAAGTCACTGGTGTAGTTGACCATGATGACGTTGTGCCCGCTGCTGTTGACGGCCGAGTAGATCACCCCGTACGTGCCGCGGCTCGCGTCCCAGTACGCCTCGGGCGCCCAGCTGTGGGTGTTCATGGAGTGCAGCTTCAGCCGCCGGTAGCCGGTGAAGCTGCGCAGGTCGGCGGAGTCCCAGACGTGGATGTACTGGCTGACGTAGGTCCAGTCCGTGCCGTACAGGTCGGTGGCGATGACCACGAACGTGCCGTCCTGCTTGCGCAGGACGAAGGGGTCCCGCAGCCCCTGGGAGCCCGCGGTCGGCACGGCTACGGGGGCGTTCTGGTTGAGCGGCGTCCACTGAAGGCCGTCGGTGCTGACGGCCAGATGCAGACCGTAGTTGGCGGCCAGCATGTCCGGGGACTCGGTGAAGTAGCACATGACGTACGCCGAGTCGGCGGCGTGGGCGGTCCCGGCACCGAGCGCCAGCGCGCCGGTGGCCGCCAGCGGGACGGTCGCGGCCAGACCGAGGACCGAGCGGCGGGAGGGGTACGGACCGGGGCGGGACGGTGCGCTCATCTGCTCTCCAAGGGGGGTGTGGAGCGGCATCCGGACAGGGCTGATCGATCGAGCCGGCCTGTCAAGCCGGCTTGTCGAGCTGGCTTGTGAAGCTGGTCGAGATTTCGAACGCGGTGCGGTGAGTCGATCAGAAGTTAGAGGCGGTCCGAGAGCGCGTCAATCGCCTTGCGGGAGATTGCCGGGACGCGTGGGGCGGCGGGGGCGGGGCGGCAGGCGCGCGGGCGGCGGGCGGCGGGCGGCGGGCGGCGCGGGACTGTACGTGCGGGCGCCGGGGACGCCTTCGGCTACCCGCCCGGCCTCGGCCGGGACGTCCGCACCCCCGCTCGAAGCCGGCTACCCGCCGCACCTCATCGCCGCCCTCGGCGCGCCTACGCCGTGGTCCCCGGCGTACTCCCCCGCTCGTCCCGCCGCCCGGACCGGGCCCGGGCGGCGTCGTGGGCGGCGCGCAGCAGCCGCACCACCGTGTCACCGGTCCGCTCACCGGGCCGGACCACACAGACCCAGCTCTGCGCGCCGTACACCGGATGCGGCAGCACCCGGTCGGCCACCGTGAAGTCGCGGCGGCGCTTCAGGTCACGCGGCTCCTCGCCGGTCAGCTCGCGGAACGTCGCGCGGTCGACGTGCACGTTCACGCGCCAGCGGTCCGCGGCATCGAGGTCCGAGGCCTCGTCGCCGGGGAGGTTCTTGGTGACGATCGTCCCGTAGGGCTGGGTGCGGCCGGGTATCCGTCCGTCGGGGGCGTAGTAGAAGAACGCGTCCCCCCAGACCGGCTCGGGGAGGTCGCCGCCGGGTTCGGCGACGACGACGAGCGCGCCGTCGAGGCCGCGCACGGTCGCGATGATCTGTTCCATACTCATGTCGATGGGCATGGTTCAAGCATCTGCTTCAAGTGCTTGTGTGGGGTTGGCGGGAGTTGGCGGGGTTGGCGATGGAGGAGCCGGGGAGCGACGTACGACGCGTGCGACGTGTGCGCCGCGTGCCGCTCAGGACGGTCGACGTGGCCCGGCAGTCGGGCTACTCGCCGCAGCAGGTGCGCGATCTGGAGCGGCTGGGCGTCATCCCCCCGGCCGCCCGGTCGGACAACGGCTATCGCGCCTACGCGCCCGTCCACGTGCAGGCGCTTCGCGCCTATCGGGGACTCGCCGCTGCCGCCGGTCCGGTGGCGGCCCGGCGCCTGCTCACGGAGTTGCGGACCGCGACGCTCGCGGAGGCGGCCGCGGCGGTCGGCGCGGTGCACGTCCGGCTCGCCGAGGAGCGTGAGGAGGCGCTGCACGCCCTGCGGGCGCTGCGGGCGATCCAGACGGAGACGGACACGGCGGACGCGGCGGACACGGCGGACACGGCGGACGGCGACCCACCCGGGCGCGGAGGTGACGCGATGACGATCACTCAGCTCGCCGGAGCGCTCGGCGTACGTCCCTCCACCCTGCGGTTCTGGGAGCAGGAGGGGCTGGTCGTCCCCGAGCGGGTGACGTCGCTGCGAGCGCGCCGCTACGACCGGTCGGCCATCGGGGCCGCCCGTATCGTCGCGGCCCTGCGCGCGGGCGGTTACGGCATCCCCGCGGTGCGCGACATCATCGGCTCCCTGCACCGGCTCGACGGCCTGGAGGAGACCCGGCGCGTGCTGCGGCGGCGGCTCGACCTGATCGCCGAGCGGAGCGTGGCGCTGCTGCGGGCGGGCGCCGAACTGGCGGCCGTCGTCACGTCCGCGCGGGAACCGTCGGCACGAGCCGGGCTTCCGCCGGCTGACGACGCCGCCGGCTGACCGGTCCGCCGGCCGACGAGCCGACTCACCGCGCGCCCGGCCCCGTACGGCCGGTGTCACGCCACCCCGGCGAGCAGGTCCTGCGACAGGGCCCACAGGCGGCGGGCGTTGCCGTCCGCCGCGAGTGTGTCGCGCTGGCCGGTGGCGAGCGCGAAGTGGCCCAGGGGGTGACCAGCCGGTCGCGCCCCACGGTCACGGTCAGGGGCTGACCAGCCCGTCCCGCCCCCACGGTCACGCTCCGGAGGTGATCGACCAGTCCTGCCCGCGGTCACGCTCAGGGAGTGACCAGAGCGTCCTGCTCCACCGGAGGTGTGCCGTCGTGCCAGTCCAGGGGCTTGCCGAAGCGGACCAGTTCGCCGTACAGGGCGCGGTCGGCGCGCTCGGCGAAGACCAGGTCGAGTACGGCCGCGGCGGCCGTGGCCGGTGACTGCGCCTGGCTGAAGTCGCTGAACCAGGGGCGCGAGGTGGCGGTGTCGACCATGCCGGGGCAGACGGACGCGATCAGCGTGCCGGTGGCGAGGTCCTGTGCGCGGCGTTCCGCGGCGACCGCCCGGACGGCGGCGACCTGGGCGACCTTCGAGGGCACGTTCAGCCAGACCGGCCAGCCCGCCTCCCGCGCGGTGCCGTGGTGGACGGCGGAGCGCCACGACTCGACGGCGTACTCGACCTGGTCGAGGCTCGCGCCGTCGAAGAGGTGGTGCAGGCGCGGGTCGAGGTGGCCGAGAGTGCCCAGGCTGCTGGCCACGACCAGGAGCCGCCCGCCCGGGCGCAGGACGGGCCCGAAGGAGCGCAGCACCGCGTGCGTGGCGGTGTTGGAGACGTCGATGAACTCGTCCGCCCGCGCGGCCTGCGACTGCTCGGGCAGGACGCGGGCGACCGCGTTGGAGAGAACGACGTCGACGCCGCCGTACCGGGCCCGGAGGTCCGCGGCGAGGCGGGCGATCGCGTCGGTGTCCGTGACGTCCAGGACCCGGCCCTCGACGCGGGCGCGGGTGCCGGGCAGGCGGCCGGTCTCCCGGGCGGCGGCCGTCACCCGCTCCGGGCTGCGGCCGGTGAGCAGGACCAGGTCGTCCGGGCTCATGCGGGCCGCGAGTCCTTCGACGAGGGCGCGGCCGAGTCCTTGGTTGGCGCCCGTGACGAGGGCGATGCGTGAAGAGGTCATGCGCACCACGCTAGGAACCCGTCATCCATGAGTCCAACGAGAGTACGGAACTCATGCTATGCGTAAACGTCATGGACTTCTCGGATGTGTCACTGACCGCGCTACGGGTCTTCCGCGCGGTCGCCGACCAGGGCACCTTCACCGCGGCCGCCGCCTCGCTCGGCTACACCCAGTCGGCGGTGTCCCGGCAGATCGCCGCGATCGAACGGGCCGCGGGCGGGGAGCTGCTGGAGCGGCGGCGCGACGGCGTACGGCTCACCGCGGCGGGCCGGATCGTCATGCGCCGCGCCACCGTCGTGCTCGACGAGATCGACGCGACCGCGCGCGAGCTGTCGGGCCTGCCCGGACAGGCCGGCACGGTCCGCCTCGGCTGGTTCCCCAGCGCCGGCGTCGTGCTCGCCCCCCGCGCCCTGACCGCGCTGCGCCGTTCGGACCCTGAGCTGCACGTCGTCGGCCGGGAGGGCAGCACACCGGCGCTGGTGCGCGCGCTGCGGGCCGGCAGTCTGGACCTCGCCCTGCTGGCGTCGGCACCGCCGTTCCGGCCGCCGGACTCCGAGTCGCCCGCGCTCGAACTGCGGACGCTCACCGAGCGCGCCCTGTGTCTCGCGGTGCCCGCCGGCCACCCGCTGGCCCGCGGCGACTACGCCGACGTGGCCGACCTGCGCGGGCAGCGCTGGATCGCGGGCTCGAACTCCGGCGAGGACCGGTTGATGGGTGTGTGGCCGGGACTGGGCGAACGGCCCGACATCGCGCACACCGCCCGCGACTGGCTCGCCAAACTCCACCTCGTCGCCGCCGGATGCGGACTGACCACCGTGCCCGCCGTCCTCGCCGCCGCCGCACCGGCGGGCGTCCGCGTCCTCCCCGTCCGCGGCGGCCCGCAGGAACAGCGGCGTCTGCTCCTGGCCCGTCTTCCCCGTCCGTGGACCGAGCCGGTCGCCAGGGTGGCGGCCGCCCTCCGCGCCGCCGCCCTGGACGTCGAGACCCCGGCCCCGGCCACGCCGCCCTCGTGACACGCGAACGCCGCCGCCCCCGGTAAGAACGTCCGTTCCTACGTACTGTACGTTTGTTCCTATGACCACGAGAGAAGGCACCGGAGACCCAACGGGAGCGGGGCGGCGGGCGCGGCGGCACGATCCGGAGCGCAGGGCGCGCATCCTGGACGCCGCGCTCGACGTGCTCGTGGCGGACGGCGTGGCCGGTCTCACGCACCGCAAGGTCGCCTCCCGCGCGGACGTCCCGCTGGGCTCGGTCACCTACCACTTCGCGAGCCTGGCCGAGCTGCGGGCCCGGGCGTTCGCCCGGTACGTCGAGCAGCGGAGCGCGGAGTTCGAGGCCCTCTTCACGTCCGTGGCGACACCGGACGATCTGGTCGAGGTCCTGGTGGAGCTCGTACAGGGCGGACCCTCCCGGCGCCGCAGCGCGGTCCTTGGCTTCGAACTGCGGCTGGCGGCGCTGCGCGACCCCGCGCTGCGCACGCTGACCCAGGAGTGGACCTCCGCCGCCCGCGCCGTCCTGGCCCGCTTCACCGGACCGGAGCCGGCCGCCCGTCTCGACGCGCTGCTCGAAGGCATGATCATGCACGCGCTGCTGGCGACAGAGCCGGAGCCGCGGGAACAGACGCGGGCGGCCGTCGTGCAGGCCCTCGCTCCGGCCACCGGGCGACGGATGTGAACACCGCCACCACGGTCGCCCCCGCCCCCGCCCCTCGGCCGACCTGTCAGCCGTCCCGTTCACCCAGCCGATCCGCCAGCCGTCCCGTTCACCCAGGAGAGACCCATGTCCAGCGGCAGCCCCATGATTTCGGTCAGTGACGCCGAACTGCACGATCTGCGCGCCCGGTTGCGGGCCACGAGATGGCCCGAGCCCTGGCCGGTCGGCGGCTGGGAGGCCGGTACCGACACCGCGGAACTCCGCCGGCTCGTCACGTACTGGGCCGACGGCTACGACTGGCGGGCGCACGAGGCCGTCGTCAACGCCCTGCCCAACCACCTCGCCGATCTCGACGGCACCCCCGTGCACTACCTCCGCTACGACGGCGAGGACCCCGCCGCGCTGCCGATCGTCCTCACCCACGGCTGGCCCAGCTCCGTCCTGGAGCTCACCGCCCTCGCCGAACGGCTGGCGACGCCCTCCCGGTACGGCGGTGCGGCGCGGGACTCCTTCACCGTCGTCGTCCCCTCGCTGCCCGGCTTCGTCTTCTCCCCCCAGCGCCCCACCCTGACCGGCGCGGACCAGACCCACCGCCTCTGGCACCGGCTGATGCACGACCACCTCGGCTTCGACCGGTACGCGGCCCACGGCGGCGACCTGGGCGCCGGCATCACCTCCCGGCTCGCCGAGGCCCACCCCGAGGCGGTGGCCGGCATCCACCTGCTGGCCGCGGCGGCCCCGGCCGCGTACGAGCCGGCCGGGCTCACCCCCGAGGAACGGACCCACCTCGACTCGGTCGCCGAATGGGTGGCGGAGGAGGGCGGTTACCAGCACCAGCAGACCACCCGCCCGCTCACGCTCGCCCCCGCCCTGACCGACTCACCGGCCGGCCTGCTCTCCTGGCTCGTCGAGAAGTACCGCGCGTGGACCGACTGCGCAGGCGCGCTGTCGACGCGCTTCAGCGACGACTTCCTGCTCACCCAGGCGTCCCTGTACTGGTTCACCGGCACGATCTCCACCTCGTTCCGGCCCTACTACGAGTACGGCCACGGGCTGACCCGGCGGGTGGAGCGGGTGGACGTCCCGACGGCCCTCGCCCTGTTCCCTGCCGCCCTGAGCCGGCCGCCGCGGAGCTGGGCCGAGCGGACGTACCGTCTCACCCGGTACACGCACATGCCCCGCGGCGGCCACTTCGCCGCCCACGAGGAACCCGGCCTGCTGGCCGGTGACATCACCGAGTTCTTCCGCGATCACCGCTGACCGGCCGTGCGGCCGGGGCGGGGACCGGCCGGGAACATCCGTCCGAGCCACCTGCCCGCATGCGTCCGGCGGTGGGCCCATGACCACTTCGGAAAGGCGATCGGCCGCGCGGGTACGGGGCGGCGCCGAGGACATGATGCTGTCCCTGGACGGCGGCGACCTGCACGTACGCCGGGACGGCCCGCGCGACGCGCCCGCGCTCCTGCTCGTCCACGGGTCCGCCGCCTCCACCCGCTCGTGGGACGCGCTGGTCCCGCTGCTGACCCCCTCCCACCACGTCGTCCTCGTCGACCTGCCCGGACACGGCCGTTCACCGGAACCGGCCGGCCACGGCCACGCGGTCCCCGGGCAGGCCCGCACGGTCGGCGCGGCGCTGGACCGGCTCGGCGTCCGGCACGCCGTCGTCGGCCACTCCGGCGGCGGTTACACGGCCACCGCGCTCGCCGAGCAGCGCCCCGATCTGGTGACCGCGCTCGCCCTCGTCAACACCGGTCCCCGCCCGGACGCCTTCGCCGGGCAGGCGTCCGCCGCGATCGAGCCCGCGCTGTGGCCGCCGTCCGACGAGCAGGTCCGGCTGCTGGCGAGCACCGCCTTCCGGGACGGTTTCCCGGTCCCGCAGGAACTCGTGGACGACGTACGCGGCATGACCTTCCAGGCGTTCACCGGCTCGTCGCAGGCGTCGCCGGCCTATCCGGCCGAGCGGTCGCTGCCTGACCGGCTCGCGGCCCTCGGCAAGCCGCTGCACGTGATTTTCGGTGATCGGGACCGGCGTTGGCGCCCCGGGTCCGCCGCCGACTACCGCGTGGTGCCGGGCGCGCACGTCGAGTACCTGCCCGGGTCCGGGCACACGCCGATCATCGAGGACCCGCAGCGGACCGCCGCGCTCCTGCTGGACTTCGCCAAGGCCCAGTGCGCGCGGGCGGAGTGAAGCGGGAGGCGACGACGCGGCGCATGTGTCGGGGTCCGGGCCCCGACACATGCGCGGCGCGCCCTACTTGGCCGGTGCCGCCGGGCCGACCAGTTCCGACAGCACGTCCTCCATGGTGACGAAGCCGAGCACGGTGCCCTTCTCGCCGGTGACCGCCGCCAGGTGGCTCCCCGCGGCGCGCAGCGCGGTGAGCGTGTCGTCGAGCGGGGTGTCGAGCCGGACCCGGGTGAGCGGGTGCAGCGCGCTGTCCGGGAAGGGCCGCTCGCGGTCGGTGACGCCCAGGGTGTCCTTGATGTGGAGGTAGCCCAGGAGCGTGCCGCCGGGTCCGGTGACCGGGAAGCGGGAGAACCCGGCGGCCGAGGCGACCCGTTCGAGACGGACGGGGGTGATGCCCCGGTCGACCGTCGTCATCCGCTGGGCCGGGACGAGTATCTCGCCGACCGGCCGGGTGCCCAGTTCGAGGGCGTCGCGCAGCCGCTCGCCGTCCTGCGCGGAGAGCAGTCCCGCCTCGCTGGAGTCGAGGACCATGCGGGCGAGCTGGTCGTCGGTGAAGACCGACTCGACCTCGTCCTTGGGCTCCACCTTGAGCATCCGCAGCAGCGTGTTGGCGAAGGCGTTGATGCCGAAGACGACCGGCTTCAGGGCCCGGGTGAGCGCCACGAGCGGCGGGCCGAGCAGCAGCGCGGTCGGCACGGGCGCCGCGAGCGCGATGTTCTTCGGCACCATCTCGCCGAAGAGCATGTGCAGATACGTCGCCACGGCCAGGGCGATGACGAACGAGATCGGGTGCACGAGCGCGTGCGGCACGTGCACCGCCTCGAAGCCCGGCTCCAGCAGGTGCGCGATCGCGGGTTCGGCCACGGCGCCGAGCACCAGGGAGGAGACGGTGATGCCCAGTTGGGCGGTGGCGAGCATCGCCGAGAGGTGTTCCAGGGCCCACAGGGTGGACCGGGCGCGCTTGCTGCCCTCCTGCGCGCGGGGCTCGATCTGGCTGCGCCGCACGGAGATCAGGGAGAACTCACCGCCGACGAAGAACGCGTTGGTGAGCAGGGTGAGCGCGCCGATCGCGAGTTGCAGGACGGTCATCGGGCGTCCTCCATCAGCTGCTTCGCCGCGGGCGTGGGTTCGGTGATGCGGACGCGGTCGGCCCGGTGGTGCTCGACGTCGAGCACCACCAGCTCCCAGCCGTCGACGTCGACGGCATCGTCCCGCGCGGGGATGCGGGCCAGGCGGGTGGCGATCAGTCCCGCCACGGTCTCGTACGGTCCGTCGGGCGCGGTCAGTCCGATCGAGGCGAGTTCGTCGATGCGTACGCCGCCGTCCGCCTCCCACACGGCGCGTCCGTCCGCGGCCGGGGCGGCGGGCTCCAGGGCGGCGGTCTCGACCGGGTCGTGCTCGTCGCGCACCTCGCCGACGACCTCCTCGACGATGTCCTCCACGGTCGCCACTCCGGCCGTGCCGCCGTACTCGTCGATGACGACGGCCATGGTGCGGGTCTCGCGCAGCCGCTCCAGGAGCCGGTCGGCGGGCAGGCTGTCGGGGACCAGGAGCGGTTCGGTCGCCAGCTCGGAGACCGGCGTCAGCCGCCGCGCGCCCGGCTCGTGGGCGAGCACGTCACGGATGTGGACCGTGCCGACCACCTCGTCCAGGCTGTCGCGGTAGACGGGGAAGCGGGACAGGCCGGTGGCGTGCGCGAGGACGGCGGCGTCGGCGGCCGTGGCGTGCACCTCAAGGGCCTGTACGTCGACGCGCGGCGTCATCACGTTCTGCGCGGTCAGCTCGCTCAGGTGCAGCGTGCGGACGAACAGCTCGGCCGAGTCCGCCTCCAGGGCGCCCTCGGCGGCGGAGTGCCTGGCGAGGGCGACGAGTTCCTCCGGGGTACGCGCGGAGGCCAGCTCCTCGGCGGGTTCCAGGCCGAAGCGGCGTACGAAACGGTTCGCCGTGTTGTTCAGGTTGCGGATGAACGGCCCGAACGCGGCGGTGAAACCGCGCTGGGGTCCGGCCACCACCTTGGCCACCGCCACCGGACGGGCGATCGCCCAGTTCTTCGGCACCAGCTCGCCGACCACCATGAGGATCACCGTGGACAGCGCGACGCCGAGCACGGAGGCGACCGAGGAGGCGGCGCCGCCGAGGCCGAGGGCTTCGAGGGGGCCGCGCAGCAGCGCGGCGAGCGACGGCTCGGCGAGCATGCCGATCACCAGCGAGGTGATGGTGATCCCGAGCTGGGCGCCGGAGAGCTGGAAGGTCAGGGTCCGCGCGGCCTTCAGCGCACCGTCGGCACCCCGCTCCCCCGCCTCGGCGGCCCGCTCAAGATCGGCGCGCTCGACGGTGGTCAGCGAGAACTCGGCCGCCACGAACAGGGCGCAGGCCAGCGTCAGCAGCAGGGCCAGCAGCAGCAACAGCACCTCGGTCACCGTGCCGCCACCTCCCGGTCGAGACGGTCGGGTCTGCGGACACGCGGCCGGCGGGTCACGGCACGGGGCCGGCTGCTGGGGGGCTCACCCATCGCGGGCTGGGCTCCTTCCGGTGCGGAGGATCGGCGTGATCCTGGGCGGTCACGAGGGCGGGGCACCCTCGCGTTCATCGTAAAAGCACGGCAAAATACCCTAGTCAAGGGCGTCATGCCGCCGGTCGCGCGACGTTTTTCGGACGTTGTCGCCACTCGGCCTCAAAGGTGCTGGACGCGGTCGCGCCCCCGCATATGCTTCTACACATCTGTAGAACGCGGACCTCCGCGGCGATGTTCCCGGCCGCCGGCGCCCGCGGACTCCTCCTGCCCCACCCACGCGGTCACGCACGACGCGTGGACACGCGAGACATGTAGACAACGCAAGACATAGGGAGTGGACGCCACGATGGTGTTCAAACGGCTGCTCGGCTCGCTCGGCGTCGGCGGTCCCACGGTGGACACGGTTCTCGATCCCGGCCCGGTACTGCCCGGCGGCGGGCTCACGGGACAGGTCCACCTCAAGGGCGGCGACGCCCCCTTCGACATCGAGCACATCACCCTGGAACTGGTCGCCCACGTCGAGGCGGAGCACGAGGACGGCGAGTCCCACGGCACCGTCACCTTCGAACGGTACGTCGTCGGCGGCGGCTTCCGGCTCGCCGAGGGCGGGCAGCACAGCGTCCCCTTCACGGTGCACCTGCCGTGGGAGACCCCGGTCACCGAGCTGTACGGGCAGGCGCTGGGCATCGTCCTCGGCGTGCGCACCGAACTGTCCGTGGCCGGCGCCAGGGACAAGGGCGACCTCGACGCGCTCACCGTCGGTCCCCTCCCGGTCCAGGAGGCCGTCCTCGAAGCCTTCGGGCAGCTCGGCTTCGGCTTCCGGTCCGCCGACCTGGAGTACGGCCGGATCGGCGGCACCGGCCAGCAGCTCCCCTTCTACCAGGAGATCGAGCTGACCCCGGCGCCGCAGTACGCCCACGCGGTCAACGAGATCGAGGTGACCTTCCTGGCCACGCCGGGCGGCATGGAGGTGATCCTGGAGGCGGACAAGCGCGGCGGGCTCTTCTCCGCCGGCCACGACGCGCTCACCCGCTTCACGGTCGCCCACGACGACCTCCACCGCTACGACTTCAAGGACCTGGTCGACGGCTGGGTCCGCGGCCTGGTCGAGCACCGCTCCGCGTACGCGAGCGGCTCGGCGTACGGCCACGGCGGCCCCGTGTACGACGGCCGCGGCTCCGCGTACGACGGCCACGGTCACGTACACCACGAGGACCACCACCACGAGGGTCACCGTTCGGGCCCCGGCGTGGGCACCGCGATCGCGGCGGGCGCGGCGGGACTGGCCGTCGGCGTCGTCGGCGGCCTGGTCGCGGCCGAAGTCGTCGACGAGGTGGGCGACTTCTTCGAGGGCGACGAGGACGACGAGGGCGGGGACGAGGAGGACTGACGCATCCCCGTCTCCCTCGCCCGCAACGCCTTCGCGGTGCTCACCGGGGCCGTCACCGTGACGTGGTGACGGCCCCGGTCCTGAGCCCGGAGCGGCCTCCTCCGGCGGACCCGCGCGCCGGAGCCCGGCCGTCCCTCTTACGACTCCGTCCCTCTCAGGACTCCGTTCCTTTTACGACTCCGCCCGCGCCGCGGGCGGAGCGGGTGCCTCGGCCGCCGCCCCGTTCGCCGCGTCCGCGCCGGCGGCGTCGGCGGGGCCCGCGGCCACCACACCGGGCTGGGTGTCGGCGAGGGGCTTCTCCGGCAGGATCAGCGCCAGGACCAGGCCGATGACGAAGACCGGGGTGAGGTAGAGGAACACCGGGGTCAGCGCGTGCTGGTAGGCGTCGATGACCAGGGTCTGGAGCTCGGCCGGGAGCTGGTGGACCAGGGCCGGGGTGAGCGACTCGGAGCTGCCGACGGACGTGGTGGCGTCGCGGGGCAGGGTCTCGGCGAGCTGGTCGGTGAGCCGGGAGGCGAAGACCGAGCCGACCGCGGCGGTGCCGAGGGTGGCGCCGATCTCGCGGAAGAAGTTGTTCGACGAGGTGGCGGTGCCGACCTCACTGGCCGGGAAGTCGTTCTGCACGGCGAGGACGAGGGTCTGCATCAGCAGGCCGACACCGGCGCCCATCAGGAAGACGTACACGCAGACGAGCACGATCGAGTCGTCCACGTCCAGCGTCGACATCAGGAAGACGGCGAGGCCGGTGACGATCGAGCCGGCGATCGGGTAGACGCGGTAGCGGCCCGTCTTGCTGATCAGCGAGCCGGACGAGATGGCGGTGGACATGATGCCGACGACCATCGGCAGCATCAGCAGACCGGCCTCCGTGGCCGTCTTGCCGTAGACCATCTGGAGGTAGGTGGGCAGGTAGCCGATCACGGCGAACATGCCGACGCCGACGACCAGCAGGCCGATCAGTGTGGAGATGTTGAAAATCTTGCTGCGGAAGATGCCCGGCGGGATGATCGGCTCCGCGACCCGCCGCTCGACCACGAAGAACAGCACCCAGGCGACGACGCCGCCCACGGCCAGGCCGAGGATCAGCGGGTCGGTCCAGCCGTAGTCGTTGCCGCCCCAGGTGGCGACGAGCACCGTGCAGGCGACGGCAGCGGCCATCAGCACGAAGCCGGCGTAGTCGAAGACGACCTTGACCGGGTGGCGCGGCAGCCGCATGCCGAAGGCGCAGATGGCCAGGGCGAGGACGCCGAGCGGCAGGTTGATCCAGAAGCACCAGCGCCAGTCGGAGCTGTCGGTGAACCAGCCGCCGAGCAGCGGTCCGGCGACGGAGGCGAGGCCGAAGACCGCGCCCATGGGTGCCATGTACTTGGCGCGCTGCCGGGGCGGCACCAGGTCGGCGATGATCGCCTGCGAGGTGATCATGAGGCCGCCGCCGCCCAGGCCCTGTACGGCCCGGCCGATCACGAGCAGCGTCATGGACTGCGCCATGCCCGCGAGGGCGGAGCCCAGGATGAACACGGCGATGCCGGTCAGGAACACGGCCTTGCGGCCGAGCATGTCGCCGAGCTTGCCGTAGACGGGCATGCCGATGGTGGCGGCGAGGATGTACGCGGTGGTCACCCAGGCCATGTGGCTGACGCCGTCGAGCTCGCCGACGATCGTGGGCAGGGCGGTGGAGACGATGGTCTGGTCGAGCGCGGCCAGCAGCATCGCGATCATGAGGCTGGCGAAGATCAGCCCGAAGTGACGCGGCAGCGCGGTGGGTTCGACGGACGGTCCGTCACCCGTGCGCTGCCCGGGTATGCCGGGGCCGGGTCGGGCCGCGGTGGATGCGGTGGGCATGAGCGGGTCTTTCTGGTCGTAGAAGGGGTGCGGACGGTCGGCGACCGTCCGGGGCCGGGCGGCCGGCGCCGCGGAGGCCGCGGCGGTCGCCGGAGAGTGAGTCGAAGGGGCGGTCGCCGGCCGGGGTCGAGTTGCCGGCCGGGAGGCCGAGTCGGAGGGTGAGTCGTCAGAGGGCCGGGGGCGTCGTCACCGGGGCTGGTCGGGCATGAGGTCGCGGAGCAGGGCGGCGACGTGCCTCAGGTCGGCGGCAGGCGAGAGGCCTCCACCGGACTCACCGGATCCGACGGGCTCGCCGTCCTCCCCCTCCTCCTCGTCGCCGTCCGCGGACCAGCGTTCGAGGCCGACCCTGACGACGGACAGGGCGATGCCCGTGATGAGGGCGGCCAGTGGGTTCGCCGCGGGGACGCCGAGGCGTTCGGAGACGACGCCGGTCAGCTCGCTCTCGAAGGCGTCGAAGCGGGCGTGCAGGACGGCGCCGAGTTCGGGGTTGGCGGACGCGACGCGGAACATCGCCCGGAAGTGCCGGCGGCCGCCCGGCAGCGGGTGCTCGTCGTCGAGCCGGCCGACGAGCGCGTCCACCAGGTCGTCCAGGACGCGACGCGGGTCCGGGTCCCCGGCCGCGAGCCGTTGCCGCATCTCGTCGGTGAGCGGCGGCGGCCCCGCGACGAGGGCGGCTTCCTTGGCCGGGAAGTAGTTGAAGAAGGTCCGCGGTGACACCCCGGCCGCCACGCTGATCATGTCGACCGTCACCGCCGCGTACCCGTGCCGCTCGACCAGTCGCACGGCGGCGACATGGATCGCCTGCGCCGTCTCGCGCCGGCGCCGGGCGCGCAGGCCCTCCGGTGCGGCGGCGGACGCCTTGGGGCGCGGGTCACGGGAAGAGGAGGTCACCTCCTCATTCTTGCAGATCCCGCAAAGATTGCACAAACTGCAAGAAAGGCGGAGCGTCACAGCGCCGCGAAACCCCCCGGTAACCCCCCGGCACCTCACCGCGAGTACAGTCCCGACCGGCCGGAGCGATCACATGCCCACGGCGTGTCCGACTCGACAAACCCCGATGACGACTACTCGGCAGCAACGCGAAGTTACCGCCGGTTTTACCCAAACCCGGGCACTTCGCCCCAAGTTGACGAGGCGTCAGACGACGCCGATGATATGATCTTGGCACTTGCCGAGCGGATGTTCACTTCCCCCGTGACGCCTGCCGCAAGGATGATCCATGCGGCGCGTGCGGCCGCCGCCAAGGGTCTGCACGGACAGGTTCCAGTAACTGGACTCCAGTCGCTTAAAGAGAGTCAAATGACGAACTACTTGCAGGACCCGGCGGTCTGGACCGTCGCCGCCGGTGTTCCTGTCGCGGCAACGATCATCACGCGCCAGCGCAGGGCGATAAGAGCCTTACGACAGGAGCAGCAGAGACTCGAATCCTCCTACGCCGCCCTGGAAGCCGCGCGCGACGGCCTCGAAATGGACCTCGTCAAGCTGCGGAACGGCTACGAGGACGTCGTCCGCCAGGCCAAGGAAGAGGCCGAGAACGCGACGAAGACCGTACTGAAGTCCGCCATGCGGACGCTCCAGGGTCTCGCCGCGGAGCAGCAGAAGGTCATCTCCCAGCTCCAGCAGAAGTACGGCGAGTCGGCGATTCTGCGGGATCTGCTGGACATCGACCACATGAACAGCCAGTTCGGCCGGCGTGCGCAGTCCATCGCCGTGCTGTGCCAGGGCTACCTCGGCCGGCAGCGCGACCCCGCGTCCGTCTACGACGTGGTCCGCAGCGCCCAGGGCAGGATCCGCCACTTCGAGCGCGTCGAGATCCTCTCCCAGGTGGACTTCGCCGTGACCAGCCGGGCGGTGGAGCCCGTCGCGCTCGCGGTCGCCGAACTCCTGGCGAACGCCACCAGCTATTCGTCGCCCGACAGCGTTGTCGAGATCAACGTCAGGACGGTGCCCAGCGGCATCTGCATCGTGATCGACGACGCGGGCGTCGGTATGAACGAGGAGGAGCGGACCAACGCGTCCGAGCTGCTGTCGGGTACCCGTGCGGCCAGTGTGTCGTCGCTCGGCAACCCGCCGAAGTTCGGTTTCGCGGTGATCGGCGCCCTGTGCGCGCGCTACGACTTCACGGTGACGGTGGACTCCACCTCCCCCTACGGTGGCGTCCGCGCGGTGGTGCTGCTTCCGAAGGAGCTGCTCACGAGCATGCCCGAGCCGAAGAAACTCACTGCTGCCCCCGAGGCGATGTCGAGCGTGGAGGGAGGTGAGCGGGGTGCCTCGGCGACCACGGCCGACGGACTGCCCAAACGCAAGCGCAAACGGCCCATGTCCGTCGTTCCGCACAGAGAGACGCCCGCCCGTCAGCCGGCCCGTTCGAGCGCGGAGACGGCATCCATCATCGGTGCCTTCCAGCGCGGCACCGTGACCGGCCGGATGACTCCGACGGACAGCGCGCGCCAGCCCAGCCCCGCCGATGCACACGAAGGACCTGACGCCCAGTGAGTACTGACTTGTCCTGGATGCTCAACAGTGCGCTGGAGATCCCCGGGGCGCTGCACGCGGTCCTGGTCTCCGCCGACGGCCTGACGATGTCCCGTACCAAGGACCTCGACCGGGACTCGGCCGACAAGGTCGCCGCGGCGATGAGCGGCATGCAGTCGCTCAGCCGGTCCCTCGGGTTCTTCGTCGGCGAGAACACCTATACCGGCGGGCGCACTCTGGAGTGGCGGCAGACCCTGGTGGAGTTCGACGGGGGCTGGGTCTTCCTCGTCTCCGCGGGCACCGGCGCCTACCTCGCGGTCGCGGCGTCGCCCGAGGTCGACATGGCCGACATCACCTTCCGGATGCAGCAGCTCGTCGGCCAGCTGGGCAAGGAGCTGTCGACACCGCTCCGCGAGGGCATCGGCCAACGCCCATGAGCGACCACGACCTGCCCGAGCCCGAGTCGGAATTCGAGGCCGCCGAATTAGTCCGGCCCTACGTCATCACAGGCGGGCGCGAGCTGCCCGCCGATGACCAGTTCACGCTCATCACGCTCGTCACGACCGCCTCCGACCAGCAGCAGCGTCCCACCCGGCTCTCCCCCGAGGAGCAGCAGCTGATGGAGATGTGCTCCGGCGGCTATCTCTCCGTCGCCGAGATCGCCGGGCACGCCCGTCTCCCGCTGGGCGTGATCAAGGTGTTGCTCAGCTCCCTCGCGGAGGGCGGCTACCTGGTCACGCGGGCGCCCGTGCCCCAGGCTCGCCTGGCCGACGTACAGCTTCTTCAGGAGGTGCTTGATGGTCTCCATGCCCGCCTTGGGTGATGACGCCTACGTGCAGCGCGGCGCGGAGCAGACGGCGGTGAAGATCCTGGTCGTCGGCCACTTCGCGGTCGGCAAGACCACGTTCATCGGCACCCTCTCGGAGATCCCGCCGCTGTCCACCGAGGAGAGCATGACGCAGGTCTCCGAGTCGGTGGACGACCTCAAGGGGGTGCGGGGCAAGACCACGACCACGGTCGCCCTGGACTTCGGCCGGCTGACGCTCAGCGACCGCGTGGTGCTGTACCTGTTCGGCACCCCGGGGCAGCAGCGGTTCGTCAACCTCTGGGAGGACATGGCCCGGGGCGCTCTGGGCGCCCTGGTCCTGGTGGACCCCGAGCGGCTGGCCGACTCCTTCGCCATCATGGACCTGGTCGAGGAGCACGGGCTCGATTACGCCATCGCCGTCAACCGCTTCGACGGTACTCCGGAGCGTACGGAGGCGGCGGTACGCGAGGCGCTCGATCTGCTTCCCGACACCCCCGTCGCCGTCGTCGACGCACGTGATGAAAGATCCTCGACAGACGCACTGATCACGCTGGTGCGCTATCTACAGCAACGCGCCGCCCTGGAGCACGCATGACCACCGCCCCCGTTCCGCCGCCCGGCTGCCCCGCTCACCACAGCGGCCGGCCGATACCCCTGCACACCACCGAGTTCGCCGCGAACCCGCACGCCTTCTACGACTACATGCGGCAGCACGGCCCCGCCGCCCCCGTCGAGCTGGCTCCCGGCGTGGAAGCCACCCTGGTCACGGACTACGGCGCGGCGCTCGAGATGCTCCAGAACCCGGGAGTCTTCCGCAAGGACGCGCACGGCTGGCGCGCCCTCAGCGAGGGACGCGTCCCCGCCGACAGCCCGGTGCTGCCGCTGCTGGTCCCCCGGCCCAACTGCATGTTCACCGACGGTGCCGAGCACCTGCGGCTGCGCCAGGCCGTCACCGACAGCTTCGCCCGGGTCAGCGACGTCCGGCTGAGCCAGACCGTCGAGCGGATCGCCCAGTACCTCATCGCGCAGTTCAGCGGCCGGGGTTCGGCCGACCTGCTCAACGACTACGCCAAGCCGCTGCCCCTGTTCGTCTTCAACGAGCTCTTCGGCTGCCCGCCGGAGATCGGCGACCGCGTGATGTTCGGCATCGCCGGCATGTTCGACGGTGTCAACGCCGAGCAGGCCAACCAGGTGCTCTTCCAGGCCGTCAGCGAGCTCGTCGCGACCAAGCGGGCGCAGCCGGGCGACGACGTCACCTCCTGGCTGATGGAACACCCGGCCCAGCTCTCCGACACGGAGATGACCCACCAGCTCGTGCTGCTCCTCGGCGCGGGCGCCGAACCGCTGCGCGGTCTCATCGGCAACACCCTGCACCAGGTGTTCACCGACGAGCAGTTCGCGAGCAGCGGTCTGCTGGACGAGGCGCTCGACGCCACCCTGTGGCGCAACCCGCCCATGGCCAACTACGCGCCGCACTACCCGGCCGTGGACACGGACGTGGCCGGTCACAAGGTCAAGGCCGGGGAGCTGGTGCTGGTGAGCTTCGCCGCCGCCAACGCCGCGCTGGCCCACCAGGGCGGCAGCAACCACGCCCACCTCGCCTGGAGCGCGGGTCCGCACGCCTGCCCGTCGCAGCAGCCCGCCCGGCTGATCACCCTGGCCGCCATCGAGCACCTGCTCAACGAACTGCCCGATGTCGTCCTCGCGGTGCCCGACGAGAGCCTGGTCTGGCGGCCCGGCCCGTTCAACCGGGCGCTGGCCTCGCTGCCCGTGCAGTTCGACCCCGTCAAGTCGCGCGTCCCCGTGCAGCCGCAGCCGCAGGAGACGCCCGAGCAGCCGGAGACGGTGCAGTCCCCGGCGGCCGGTCCCGACCCGGACAAGGGCAAGCGTCCCGGGCGCTGGAGTGCCTTCCTCACCTGGCTGCAAGGCTGAGACCAGGGCGGGAGCTGTGCGGACCCAGTGTGACGTACGCGACACAGAGGGTCGCAGCCGGCCGCATGATCGTTTAACCGCTGGGGTAGGACTGCGCGGAGTGTCAGGGGTTGTCTATTGGTGAAGGAGAGGCATTGGAGCCCAACGACATACCCGCTCACCGGTCCGCGCACCGGCCGCCCCAGCGGCACCCGCTCACCGGGCGAATAACCGCCCGGACGGGCACCGCGCCCGAGGAATCGCACGGTCGGACACCCGCCGCTCGCGGCGGGTATCTTTATGCCTCCGCGTCGGCCTCCCCGCCGCGCGAGGGCGCACCACCGGCCTGCCACCGGCCCCGGCCCCGACCGGTGCGGGGGGTGCGGTGACCGCGGTACCGATGACCGGCGCAGCGGACGCCGGCCCCAGCGAAGCCGTACTCGGCGATCATGTGCACAGCCAGCTCACAGCCCTGGGCAACGTTGTCGGACTGGCGGCGTCGGACACCGCCGCCTACGGCCGGGTCCTGCTGGACGCGCTGGGCGACAGCGCACACCGGCCGTTGTCCCTGCCGCCGGCCTCGCCCAGTTTCATCTCCGACGACCACACCCCGGTCGAGTTCTCCCTCGCCTTCACACCGGGCGCCGCCCCGGTGCTGCGGATGCTGGTGGAGCCGGGGTGGGACTCGGCCGACATGGGCGGCAGCGGCCGCGCCGGCCTGGAGGTCCTGCGGGAGTGGGCGGGGCGGTGGAACTTCTCCACCGACCGGCTCGACACCCTGGAGGACCTGTTCTTCCCGGCCGCCGCGGAAGGCCCGTTCGCCGTCTGGTACGCGCTCGAACTGCGTCCCGGCGGGGTCCCCGGGGTCAAGGTCTATCTGAACCCGTCCGCGGGCGGGGCCGGGCACGCCGCCCGTACGGTGCGCGAGGCGCTGCGCCGCCTCGGGCACCGGGGCGCCTTCGCGGCGCTCCCGGAGGCCGCGGGCTACCCCTTCTTCGCCCTGGACCTGGGCAGTTGGGCGATGCCCCGCGTCAAGGTGTACGTCCGGCACACCCGCCTGTCCACCGATCACGCGCGGGTGCTCAGCCGTGCCTACTCCGATCTGGCGGGAGGTCAGACTAAGGCCTTCTTCCAGCGGGCCACGGAACCGGCACCGGCGCTCGGCCGCGAGACCGACGGGAGAGAGCCGCTGCGGCGGCCGCCGCTCACCACCCACTCGTTCACGGACAGCGGGACCGGCACGGCGAGCGGCTTCACGCTGCACATTCCCGTGCGGGACTACGTCCACAGCGACGAGGAGGCCCACGCCCGGGCCACGGCCCTGCTGACCGACTTCGGCATGGACGCCTCGGTGCTCACCCGCGCCCTGGCCGCCCTCACCCCGCGGGAACTCGGCGACGGCGTCGGCCTGATCGCCTACCTGGCTCTCGCGCACCAGCAGCACCGCCAGCCTCGTATCACCGCCTACGTCTCCTCCGAGGCGTACGCGGTCCGTCCGCCGCTGACCGCCCACCGGCCGGACGAGGCCAGAACGGCCTGAGGCAGGCCGCAACACCACGCAATCCACCCCCGTGCAAAAGGAAAAACCCAAGTGGAGCCGTACCGCATCAAGGTCGTCGAGCCCATCGCCATCACCACCCCGCAGCAGCGCAGGGAAGCCCTGCGGCGGGTCGCCTACAACCCCTTCGACCTGCGCGCCGACGAGGTCACCATCGACCTGCTGAGCGACTCGGGAACCGGGGCGCTCTCCGCCGATCAGCTCGCCGCCGGCATGATCGGCGACGAGTCCTACGCCGGCAGCCGTTCCTTCTACCGCTGGCACGAGGTCGTCTCCGAACTCACCGGCTACCCGCACATCCTGCCGGCCCATCAGGGCAGAGCGGCCGAACGCATCCTGTTCGCCTCGCTCCTCAAACCCGGCACCACCGTCCTGTCGAACACCCACTTCGACACCACCCGCGCCAACGTGGAGCTGACGGGCTGCCAGGCGCGCGACCTGCCCTGCGCCGAGGCCAAGGACCTCGACAGCGGCTACCCCTTCAAGGGGAACATCGACCTCGTGGCGCTGGAGCAGGCGCTCGAGAACTCACACGAGTCACCCGTGGCCGCCGTGCTGATGACGATCACCAACAACGGCGGCGGCGGACAGCCGGTCTCCATGGACAACCTGCGGCGGACCTCGGAACTGTGCCGCCGTTACGGCGTTCCGATGATCCTGGACGCCGCGCGCTTCGCGGAGAACGCCTGGCTGGTGACCCGCCGGGAGCCCGGCTACCGGGACCGCACCCCCCGGCAGGTCGCCGAGGAGGCGTTCCGCCTCGCGGACGGCTGCGTCGTGAGCGCCAAGAAGGACGGCATCGTCCACATCGGCGGCTTCATCGGGCTCAAGGACCCCGAGCTGGCCGAGCGGTGCAACGGGCTGCTGATCGCCACGGAGGGCTTCTCCACGTACGGCGGTCTGGCCGGGCGTGACCTCGACATGATGGCCCGGGGCCTGATCGAGGTCACCGAGCCGGCCTACCTGGCGGAGCGCGAGGAGGCCGCCGCCTACCTCGCCGACCGTGTCCGCGACGTCGGCGTGGACATCGTGGAGCCCTCCGGCCTGCACGCCCTTTACCTCAACGCCGGGCGCCTGCTGCCGCACATCCCGCCGCACCAGTACCCGGGCACCGCGCTGGTCTGCGAGCTGTACCTGCGCGGCGGCATCCGCTCCGCGGAGCTGGGCTCCCTCTACCTCGGCGAGGAGGACGAGCACGGCAACCCGGTGAGGAGCGCGCCGTACGAACTGGTGCGGCTGGCGCTGCCGCGCCGGGTCTACACCCGCAGCCACTACGACCACGTCGCCCGCACCCTGGCCGACGTGGCCAAGAACCCGGGCGCGGTGCACGGCTACCGCATCGTGGGCCAGTCCCCGATCCTCCGCCACTTCAGCATCCGCCTGGAGCCGGTCGAGACCACGGGCTGAGACCGGGCAGCGCACACCGGCCGCGCGGGGGAACCGTACCCCCGCGCGGCCTTGCGGTCTCCGCCCCTATGGCTGCCGTCCTCTGTCGCCGCCGGGGTGGAGCACGCCGGCGGCGACGTCCCGCACGCGCTCCAGGGTGATCCCTGTCCGCTGCTCGACGGCGAGCGGGTGGCCGGTGGGTTCGAGCTCGACGCAGGGGCGCTCGCCCACCGGGCGGATGTGCACACGGTTCCTCAGGTTCAGCGTGGTCGACGGGTAGGCGAGCAGCTCGGTGGTGAGCCGGCCGAAGTACGGCTCCTCACACTCCCGGCCGGCCGTGTACCACAGGTCTGCCGCGCGGGAGAAGTTCTCACGGCTGAGAAAGACCCAGACACCCCAGGAGAACAGCTCGCCGCTGCCGACGACCGGCATCTCGATCAGGCCCTTGACGACGTAGTGCTGCGCGTCGATCACGCACTGGTCCGACGAGAGCAGGCAGTCGTCGGCGTCCGCGAAGGCCGCGTCCCACACGGCCGGCGGGCCGGGGTGGGCGTGGTGCTGAAGCACTTCGCCGGGCAGGGCGCCACCGTCGGCGGGCGCAACAGCGCGGCGACCGAGCTGGGGCTGCGCGAACTGCACGAGATCCACCTGACGGCCGCGCGGGCGGGGGTGGCGGCCGGGGCCGCCGGGCTGATGGCCGCCTACAACGAGTTCGACGGGCTGCCCTGCGTCGCGAACCGCTGCCTGCTCACCGAGTTGCTGCGCGAGCAGTGGGGCTTCGACGGCATCGTCATGGCGGACGGCACGGCGGTGGACCGGCTGGTACGGCTGACCGGCGATCCCGTCTCCGCCGGGGCGCTGGCCCTGGACGCGGGCTGCGATCTGAGCCTGTGGGACGACTGCTTCCCCCGGCTCGGCGAGGCGGTGGAACGCGGGCTGGTGTCCGAGGGTGCGCTCGACGCGGCGGTGTCCCGGGTACTGACGCTGAAGTTCCGCCTCGGCCTGTTCGAGCAGGACCTGACGGAGGACACCGTACGCGCGCACGCGGGGCAGCCGGGCGAAGCGGCCGAGCTCGGCGAGCGGATCGCCCGCGCCTCCGTGACCCTGCTCGCGCACGACGGACATGTCCTGCCGCTGTCGCGTGCGGCGGGGCGGGTCGCGGTGCTCGGCCCGAACGCCGACTCCGTACCGCAGCAGATCGGCGACTACACGGCGCCGCAGCGGCCGGGCACCGGCGTCACCGTCCTGGAGGGCGTCCGCGCGTCCGCCGCGCCGGGCACCGAGGTCGCGTACGCGCCCGGGTGCGCGCTGGTGGGCGACGACCTCTCGGACATACCCGCGGCGACCGCGCTGGCGGCCGGGTCCGACGTGGCCGTCCTGGTGCTGGGCGGCTCCAGCGCCCGTTCCGCCGACACCGCCTTCGAGGAGAACGGGGCGGCCGTCACCGATTCGGGAACGGCACCCGACATGACCTGCGGGGAGGGCGTCGACCTGGCGGACATCGCACTGCCGCCCGCGCAACTCGCCCTCCTGGACGCCGTGTCGGCCACCGGCACCCCCGTGGTGGTCGTCCTCGTCCAGGGCCGCCCGCACGCCCTGCCCGACCTGACCGGCACCGCGGCGGCCGTGCTCAGCGCCTGGTACCCGGGCCCGGGAGGCGGCCGTGCGGTGGCGGACGTACTGCTCGGCGACGCCGAGCCCCGAGGACGCCTCCCGGTGTCCCGGCCCCGCTCCGCCGCCCAGCTCCCCGTCTTCTACAACGGCAAGGACCACCGCTACCGCGGCTACGTCGACCAGAGCGCCGCCGCCCGCCACGCCTTCGGCCACGGCCTGTCGTACACGACCGTCGCCTACGGACCACCCCGCCTGTCGCGCACTTCCGTCACCGCCGAC
The DNA here is from genome assembly GCF_042732375.1 of Streptomyces sp. NPDC059785. Taxonomy (NCBI): domain Bacteria; kingdom Bacillati; phylum Actinomycetota; class Actinomycetes; order Kitasatosporales; family Streptomycetaceae; genus Streptomyces; species Streptomyces sp. NPDC059785. Next base: position 206,249 of record NZ_JBHWHV010000003.1, on the reverse strand, counting down.
GCCCCGGCCCTCACCTGCCGGGTCACCGTCCGCAACACCGGGACCCGACCGGCCCACGAAACGGTCCAGCTCTACGTACGCCGCCTGACGGGCACCACCTCCTGGCCCCGCGTACGCGAACTGCGCGGCTTCGTCCACCTCGACATCGCTCCGGGCGACGAGGCGGAGGCGGTCTTCCCCATCGGCCCGGACACCCTGGCCTCACTGGACCGCGCCCTCCGCCCGGCGGTGGAGCCGGGAACGGCCGACCTGGAAACGGGCCCGGCGTCCGACCGCACGCAGGGAGCACGACTGGAGATCACCGGCCCCGCCGGCTCTCACCTTCCGCAGAAATGATCTCCCGCGCCGGTCACATCTCCCGCGCACGCTCCGTCAGTGCGGTGACAAGCACGAGCCAACGCTGAGGAGATGGCCATGACCACACGTTCGATCACGGCGGAGGTTCCGACGGGGCCGCGGATGACCGAGGATCCGTCGGAGCTGGTGCCCGAGTTGTCCGAGGTGGCGGCGGCGCTGTTCAAGGTCACCGGGAACGGGTCGGTTCCGCGGTCGACGGTCATGCTGGTGCAGCTGCGTGCCGGGCAGATCGCCGGCAGCACCTATCTGACCGTTCTGCACACCAACTTCCTGCGCAAGGCCGGGGAGTCGGAGGAGCGCATCGCCTCCGTGGCGTCCTGGCAGGACTCGCCGTACTTCACCGGTGCCGAGCGGGCCGCGCTGGCCCTGACGGAGGCCGTGCTGCACCCGCGCACGGACGGTGAGCGAGTGCCGGACGAGCTGTACGCGGAGGCGACCGAGTACTACGAGGGCAAGGCGCTCGCGACGCTGATGTTCGCGATCGGCCAGGTCAACTTCTTCACGGTGATCGCGCTCATCGCCAAGCCGGTGCCCGGCCGGCCGCTGTCCGCTCCCTGGAACTGAGGTCACGAGGGGGGCGGGAGGCCCGTGCGGTCCCGTCCCGGGAACGCACGGGCCTTCCCGTGTCCGCGCACGGCCCCAGGTCACGGCCCCGCCGCCGCATGCGCCACAATCAACGCACTGGGCGACGGGAGCCAGGAAGCCGGTGCGAATCCGGCGCGGTCCCGCCACTGTGACCGGGGAGCGGTGTCGCCGGTCCGACGGCAGGGGCGAGGACACCCCGGAGAGGATCGACCGTGACGACCCGCGGTGCGCGCGCCGGCCGTGGAGGCGGTCCTGTTCGACGCCGGTCGCCGCGTACGGCGCGGGCCTGTGGCCGAGGTACTGCCCGCCGCCCGGTCGGACGCGCCGGGCGGCGAAGCCGCGCGAGACGTACGGGAGGACCGATGACCCCGACACGCACGCGCACACCGACCGGACGCTGGAGGACCGCCCCATGACCACTCGAGTCGTCTTCATCTCGCCCGCGATGAACACCGCGCTGCGCCGGGCGCGGTTCGACGACGGCACGGCGTCGCTCGACGACACCGGCAGGGCGCAGGCCCGCGCGGCGGCCGGAACCCTGCCGCCGGCCGCCCGCGTCGTCGTCTCCCCCGGCGCGCGCTGCCGGGAGACCGCCGCGGCGCTGGGGCTCGGCGGGACGGCCGCACCGGAGGCTCAGCTCGCCGGTCTGGACACGGGACGCTGGCGGGGCCTGACCCTGGACGAGGTCGGCGCCGCCGAACCGGCGGCACTGGCCCGCTGGCCGGCCGACCCCGCGTCCGCGCCGCACGGCGGCGAGTCGGTGCGGGACATGTGCGCGCGGGTCGGGCGGTGGCTGGACACCGTGGCCGGGAGCGACGGCCGCCTGCTCGCCGTCGTGGAACCGGACGTCGTACGCGCCGTGGTGGTGCACGTGCTCGGCGCACCCCCAACGGCCTTCTGGCGCGCGGACGTTCCCCCGCTGACGTCGACCTCGATCACCGGTCGGGCCGGCCGCTGGAACCTCGGCCTCGGACAGCCGCTGAGTCCCGGGACGGCCGACGGCGTTTCCTGAACGCCGCGGTCAGTGGGGCACGGTCACCGCCGGAGGGCGCGCCGCCTCGGCGGGCCGGGGATTCAGCAGGCGTTCGGCCAGTTCGCCGAAGACGAGCCCGAAGGCTCCCCACAGGACGACCTGGATGCCCAGCGCGGAGAGCCGGAACCGCCACAGCACGGTGGCCGGGAAGTCGGCCGGCACCTCGTCGAAGGCCGGCAGCAGCGCGTACGCCGCCCCGGTCAGCACGGCGAAGGCGGCCACCGCCGCGACGGTCGCCCACCAGGTGCCCAGCCTCGGCGCGAGCCGTTTGCCGAGGACGGTGACGCCGATCGCGAGGAGCGCGCCGAGCAGCATCATCAGGAAGTACAGGGTGGTCCGCCTGCCGATGGTGTCGGGGTCGCCGACGGCGGGCGGGTTGGCCGGGTACTTCAGGAACGGTACGACGTAGACCGCGAGCAGGGCGCAGCCGGACAGCAGCAGCGCGGTGGCCCGCGGGGAGAAGCGGCCCACGCGGCCCAGGGCGAAGCAGTAGGCGAGGGCGGCGATGCCGCCGAATGCGACGCCGTAGAGCAGGACGCCGGTGGCGAGACCGCCGGTGGACTGCAAGGAGCGCGAGAAGACCTCGGTCTCGTGCTCGTGGGAGTGCGCCGCCTCGAAGCCGATCGCCTTGTCGACGTTCGGTTCGCCGAGGAAGTAGGCGGCGAGCAGGGCGAGCACGCCGGCGGCGAGGCCGGCGAGCATGCCCCGTACGAGGAGGTTCCGTACGGTCGCGGAGTTCATGGGTGTGGTCGGCGCCCCTCGTCAGTGGCAGGGGAAGCCGAGCAGGTGGCGGGCGTCGTGCACCCACTCGTGGACGTCCTCGCCGGAGACGACGGCGGTGGCGCCCTGCTCGGCGCCGACGAAGTACAGCAGGACCAGCATCAGGATGCCGAAGAAGACCGCCCACGGGACGATCGCGCCGATCGGCAGCTTGGCCGGGAGGGCGGGGGTGGTGGCGGTCGGTGGGGCGACGTGCTGCGCCATGGCAGGGCCTCCTTGGGGAATTCGCGTCCCGTCTCGGTGGTGCACTGGACGACGGCTACGGGTCTGACTCGCCGCCACCCCTCGCGGGGCGGTGGCACACAGTGGCGCGACCGTGCCGGATTCCCACCGGCTTCCGTTCTGCCGTCGTCGATATCACCACGACCGTACTCGCCGTCCGGTGCCCGACCAATACCGGGCCGACCGTCGGGACCAGCCCTTTCCTCAACGTTTACCTGTGCCCGTACGGGAGAGGACGACCGCCCGCGCGGGAGGACGGCGCGGACGGCAGAGGCCGGAACCGGGAGAACGAAGCCCGCAGACATCCCCAGACATCTCTGTAGACATCTTGTCACTGAGTGACAGCAAGCCCTACCCTCCCGATGTGACCGCCCAGTAACTCACGTGCGCCACAAGCGAATTCGTGTGTACCGCCGACCGCCGGACCGGTCCGTCCAGGCCGTCGAAGCACCGGGCCCCACCCCCGCCCCGTCCGTCGGCCTGCCTCCCTCCCCTCTCACAGGAGCAGCCCATGTCCCCCACGACCAGGCGCACCTTCCTCGCCTCCGCCGCCGGACTCGCCGCGGCGGGCACCCTCATGACCCCCGGACGCTCGGCCGCCGCGTCCCCCCGCCGCGTCCGGCTGACCAGAGAGGAGCACCGGGTCGTCGTCATCGGCTCGGGCTTCGGCGGCGGTGTCGCGGCGCTGCGGCTCGCCGAGGCCGGTGTGCCCGTGACCGTCCTGGAGCGCGGGCGGCGCTGGCCGACCGGCCCGGACGCCGACACGTTCCCGCGCATGTCGAGTCTGGACGAACGGGCGCTGTGGTACGGCACCTTCCCGGAGGCCGTCAGGCCGCTCGCCCGGCTGATCGGCACGCCGCTGAATTTCGCTCCTTACGCCGGGCTCCTCGAGCCGGTGCTCGGCCAGAACATCCTGGGCGTGTGCGCGGCCGGTGTCGGCGGCGGCTCGCTCGTCTACCAGGGCATGACGCTCCAGCCGTCGGAGGCGGTGTTGGACACCTGGCTGCCCGAGCTGCTCGACTACCGGCGCATGGACCAGGTCCACTATCCGCGGGTGGCCCGGATGCTGGGCGCGGCGACGGCGCCCGACGCGCTGATCCAGTCGCCCACGTACTACGCGGCGCGCGTCTTCGCCGAACGCGTCCGAGCGGCCGGTTACGGCGTCGAGAAGATCCCCATGCCCATCGACTGGGACTACGCGCTGGCCGAACTGCGCGGCGAGATGAAGCCGTCGTACACCAACGGCGACTGCGCGCTCGGCGTGAACAACGGCGGCAAGCACTCCGTCGACGTCACCTATCTGAAGCAGGCGGAGGCGACGGGCCGGGTCACCGTCGCCACGCACCACAACGTCACCGCCGTCGCCCGGGCGGCGGACGGCCGCTGGGAGGTGCACGCCGACCGCACCGACGACACCGGCGAGGTGCTGGAGCAGAAGATCCTCACCGCGGGGGCGCTCGTCATGGCGGCGGGCAGCCTCAACACCAGCAGGCTGCTGGTCCGCGCGAGCGCCACCGGGGCCGTTCCCGACCTGCCCGACGGCCTCGGCGAGGGCTGGGGCACGAACGGCGACCGCATCTACGCCTGGACCGACCTCCAGGAGGACTTCGGCGCCGAACAGGGCGGACCGGTGATCTACGGCAGCAAGGACTGGAGCGACCCGGCCACCGCGAACACGGTCATCCAGGCGTCGCTGCCGCCGCTGGGCCTCGACACCAGGACGACGATGCTGGTCGGCTTCGGCGTGAGCGCCGACCGCGGCCACTTCCGGTACGACTCCGCCACCGACTCCGTAGGGCTGTACTGGCCCCGGGACGGCGACTCCGCCGTCCACGGGCGGATCGAGGAACGGGTGTCCCGGGTGTCGCGCGGAATCGGCGCCCTCACCGACACGAACAACCTCGTCAACAGCACCTGGCACGCTCTCGGCGGCGCCAACATGGGCACCGTGTGCGACCTGGAGGGCCGGGTGCTAGGCCAGAAGGGTCTGTACGTCCTCGACGGGGCCCTGATCCCCGGCACCACGGGAGCGTGCAACCCGTCGATGACCATCGCCGCGGTGGCCGAGCGGGCCATGGACGCCCTCACCACGGAGGACGTCGGCACCGTCATCTGACGCCGAACCGCTGCGAAACCGCCGCCGCCGTGTGCGGGAGAACACCGCCGTCCCCGGCCGGCCCGCACGCGGAGATCCGGTGACCCCGGGGAAGCGAATCACAGGTCACCGGTGTGCGCTGCGTAACCCTGGGCATCAGCTCCGACATGCGCCGAACGATCAGTGCGGCACAGAATTCACTGAGGCGAACAGCGATCAGTGGTAACGCAGCGGTACAGCGACAGAAAGGCGGCGGCAGCGTGATCAACGCCCAGCCCGACGGCCCGTCCGGTCCCCTCGGCCGGGTGAGGATGCCCGCGACAGTCGCGAACATGCCACACCAGGTCCGGGAGGAGCTGGCCCGCCGGCTCCGCCGCAGCAAGCGCGGCTTCCGCAAGGAGGACGTCCAGATCGTCGAGGGTCCCCTGCTCAAACGCGCCGTCGGCGCCTCCGCGCTCGGCAACTGCATGGAGTGGTTCGACTTCGGCGTCTACAGCTACCTCGCCGCCACCATCGGCAAGGTGTTCTTCCCCGGCGCCTCCCCGGGCGCCCAGCTGATCTCGTCCTTCGCCACCTTCGCCGCGGCGTTCGTCGTCCGGCCGCTGGGCGGTCTCGTCTTCGGACCGCTCGGCGACCGCATCGGCCGGCAGAAGGTGCTCGCCACCACCATGATCATGATGGCGGCCGGCACCTTCCTGATCGGCCTGATCCCCAGCTACGCCACCATCGGCATCGCCGCGCCGATCCTGCTGCTGATCGCCCGGATAGTCCAGGGCTTCTCCACCGGCGGCGAGTACGGCGGCGCCACCACCTTCGTCGCCGAGTACTCGCCGGACCGCCGCCGCGGCTTCCTCTCCAGCTGGCTCGACTTCGGCACCTTCGTCGGCTACGCGCTCGGCTCGGCGCTGGTCACCGTGCTGAACCTGGCGCTGACGGACGACCAGATGCTCTCCTGGGGCTGGCGCCTGCCGTTCCTGATCGCGGGCCCGCTGGGCGTCATCGGCCTGTACATGCGGATGAAGCTGGAGGAGTCCCCGGCCTTCCAGCAGCAGCTGGACGAGCACGAGAAGAGCATGGCCCAGGAGTCGGCGGGCAGCGAGTTCAAGACCATCGTCAAGACCCACTGGCGTCCGCTGCTGCTCTGCATGGGCATCGTGCTGCTCTACAACGTCACCAACTACATGGTCACCGGCTATCTGCCCACCTACCAGACGGAGACCGTGGGCCGCTCCAGCGGTTTCGCCGACATCCTGGTCCTGATCGGCATGGTGTGGATCGTCCTCCTGATCACGTTCCTCGGCCGGCTCAGCGACCACGTCGGACGCCGACCGCTGTACGCCGTGGGCGCGGCGGCGATGATCGTGCTCGCCGTACCGTCCTTCCTGCTGCTGAAGTCCTCCAGCACCTGGGAGCCGGTCGTCGGCGTGCTGATCCTCGCCACCCTGCTGGCCTGTTTCGCCGCACCGAGCGCCGCCACCCTGCCCGCCCTCTTCCCCACCGCCGTGCGCTACGCGGCCATGGGCATCGGCTTCAACTTCGCCGTGGCGGCCTTCGGCGGTACCACCCCGCTGGTCACCGAGGCGCTGGTGAACGTCACGGGCGACGACCTGATGCCCGCCTACTACCTGATGCTGGCCGGTGTCATCGGCCTGGTGACCGTCAAGTTCCTGCCGGAGAGCGCGCAGGTCCCGCTCGACGGCTCCCAGCCGATGGTCGGCTCGCCCGAGGAGCAGCGCGAGCTGATCGAGTCCTCCCACGACCTCTACCGCTTCGCCAAGCAGCGCTCCAAGGCCGGCAAGGCCGGCTGACCCGCAGCGGCGGGCCGCCCGCCGGGTCAGGCGGCGTGCGGAGCGTGCGACCGGCGCCGGGCCAGGACGGCGACCCCCGTCAGCAGGACCAGCAGGAGTCCGGCGAACCAGGTCATGACCGTGGTGGCGGCGAGGCTCAGGGTGGCCAGGCCGACGCCGACCACCGGCAGGGTCAGTCCGAGGTAGGCGATGAGGAAAAGACCGGCGAGCGCCTCGCCGCGCCGGGCCGGGGCGGACATCGCGCTGACCGTACCGACGGCGGCCTTGAACAGGACCCCGGCCCCGGCACCCGCGAGCACGCCGCCGGTGAGGAACGCGGCCAGGCTCGCGGTGTGCATCCCTGCGACGAGGACCACGACACCGGTCTACGCGCTGCACGTCAACCGGAGCGTCGTGTACGTCGTCAGCCGCATGCGGGTGCTCGACACGGAGCGGCGCGACTGCTGCGGCACCGCCCCCGCGACGTGGGAGGACCCGGCGTTCCCCGGGCACGACGACTGGTCGGCGCTCGGTGCCGAAGGCTGCGGCGCCACGGCGGTGCACGTCGACGCGACCCCCGTACGCTTCGGCACCCCGGTACCCGGCTCCCTTCTGGCGACGCTGACCTGGCGCAACGGCCGGGGCCGGACGCGCGGCCTGAAGTACGTGGTGGACGGCCGTCTCGAGCGCTCGATCAGCCTCCAGGGGTTCTACCGGCTGACGCCCGAGTCGGCCGGTGAGCTGGCGGGGCTCGCCGGTCCGCAGGGGGAGTCGGGCGGGACCGTCACGACACCGGCGTGACCGGCCCGCCCCGCGCGAAACGAGAGGGCCGGGCAGACGCCCGGCCCTCCGTCGGACGGCAGGTCAGTTCGTGCCGAGCGCCCCGCGCAGGACGGTGACGACCTGGGTGATGGCGGCCTGGGCGGCGTGGGTCTCGCGCAGCGCGTTGAGCATCACGAAGTCGTGGATGACGCCCTGGTAGCGCACCGCGGTCACCGGCACCCCGGCCTCACGCAGCTTGCCCGCGTACGCCTCGCCCTCGTCGCGCAGCACGTCCGCCTCGCCGGTGATGACCAGCGCCGGCGGCAGCCCGGCCAGCTGCCCGGTGCTCGCGCGCAGCGGGGAGGCGGTGATCTGCGCCCGCTCCGCCTCGTCGGTGGTGTACTGGTCCCAGAACCACTGCATCCCGTCCCGCCGCAGGAAGTACCCCTCCGCGAACTGGTGGTAGGAGGCGGTGTCGAAGCTCGCGTCGGTCACCGGGTAGAACAGCACCTGCTGCACCAGCGCCACGTCCCCGCGCTCCTTGGCCATCAACGTCAGCGCGGCACTCATGTTGCCGCCCACCGAGTCCCCGGCCACCGCCAGGCGCGTGCCGTCCAGGTTCTTCGTCGCGCCCTGCTGCACCACCCACTGGGCGACCGCGTAGTTCTGCTCGATGGCGACGGGGTAGCGGGCCTCCGGGGACAGGTCGTACTCGGGGAAGACCACCGCCGCGCCGGTGCCCACGGCCAGCTCGCGCACCAGCCGGTCGTGGGTGTGGGCGTTGCCGAACACCCAGCCCGCCCCGTGGATGTAGAGGATCACCGGCAGGGTGCCCGCGGCGCCGGCGGGCCGCACGATCCGGGCCCGGACACTGCCCGTCGGCCCGCCCGAAACGGTGATCCACTCCTCGTCGACGGCCGGCTTGTCGATCTGGCCGGACTGCACCTCGTCGACCGCCTTGCGGCCCTCGGCCGGCGCCAGGTCGAACAGATAGGGCGGATTGGCGGTCGCCTCCGCGAACGCGGCAGCGGCCGGCTCGAGTACGGGGCGGGGTGCGGAGTTCTCAGTCACGGTGGCTCCTCGTCGGATGCCGGGGCGGCACCGGGATGGGCAGCCCTCGGCGGTTCGTGCGGGCCGTTCGGCGAGCACGAGGCAAACGTAGCCCTCGACTAAGTCGTGCGCAACCGAATCGAGTCCGACTGAGGCGTGGGCGCTCATAAAGGTAAGGTGAAAGATCGGTCGTTCGACCCCATGGAGCCGAGCCGAGGAGCCACAGATGACCGCAGCACCCCCGCACGCCGCCGCACCCGGCGCAGGGGCCGCGCAAGAGGCATCCCTGCTGCTGGACGACCAGCTCTGCTTCGCGCTCTACGCCGCTTCGCGCGCGGTGACCGCCCGCTACCGGCCGCTGTTGGACGAGCTTGGCCTGACCTACCCGCAGTACCTGGTGATGCTCGTCCTGTGGGAGCACGGCTCGGCGTCGGTACGCGCCCTGGGCACCGCCCTTCAGCTCGAGTCCAGCACACTGTCCCCGCTGATCAAACGGCTGGAGGCGAACGGCCTGGTGAACAGGGAGCGCCGCAAGGACGACGAGCGCTCGGTCTCCATCACCCTGACCGGGGCGGGCACGGCCCTGAAGGAGAAGGCCCGCGCCGTCCCCACGGCCATCGGCGACGCCATGGGTCTCACCACCGAGCAGCGGAACACGGCCCTGCGCCTGCTGCGGCTGCTGACGGCCAACGTGACCGCGGGAGCCTGACGCCCGCGGCGCATAGGGAGCCGTCGCGCGGCGGGCGCCGCCGGCCGACTCGGTCAGCGGGCGAGGGACACGGCGAACGGCTTCAGTCCGTGGCGGCGCAGTACGTGCGGGACGAGCAGGACGGCCGCCTCGGTGGCGCGGGCGGTGGCGATGCCACCGAGGTCCTCGATCCACTCTGGCCGCCAGCCCAGGTCGGCGAGGAGGCCCTCGGTGACGGTCTTGGCGTGCGCGTCGTCGCCGGACAGGAAGACGGTGGGCGGGGTCGCCAGGGCGGCGGGGTCGGTCATGACCGTGAAGAGCATGGTGTTGAGCGTCTTGACGACCCGGGTGGCGGGCAGCGCCTGCTGGAGCCGCTCGGCGAGGCTGCTCCCGGGATAGCAGAGGTCCGAGGGCAGCCCGTCGGGGTCGTGCCGGGTGGCGTTGGAGACGTCGACGAGGATCTTCCCCGCCAGTTCGCCGTCCAGCGCGGACAGGCGGGCCAGCGCGCTGTCGCCCGGGGTCGCGTTGACCACGACGTCGGTGGTGGCGGCCGTGGTGCGCTGGTCGGCGTGGCGTATCGGCCGGGCGGAACCGGTCGCGTCGGCGGCGGACGTCTCGGGCGGCCGGCGGTGGCCGAGGGTGACGTCGTGTCCGGCGGCGGCGAGTGCGCGGGCGAGGCCGGTGCCGACGCGGCCGGCGCCGAGGATGCCGATGCGGGTGGTGCCGATGGCGGTCATGCTGATGTGCTCCTGACTGGGTGATGGCCGGAACGGCCCAACTCGTAACAGATGGTCAGGCGAGCGGGGACAGGACCCCGACGGCCGCGGCGTGGATGCCTGGGGCGGCGGCCAGGAAGTCGGAGCTGACCAGGCTCCACGGTTCGCCGTGGAGGTCGGTGACGGTGCCGCCGGCCTCGGCGACCAGCAGGGCGCCGGCCACCAGACCCGAGCGCACGTCGGAGAACTGCCAGAAGGCGTCCGTCCGTCCGGCGGCGACGTGGATCAGTTGCAGGGTGGCGGGCACGGAGACGCGGACGACGAGCCCGCTGACCAGCATCCGCGTGACGGAGGCGCCGATCCGCCGGAGCGTGTCCTCGTCCTCGCCGGGCCGGGCCTGCCCCGTGCCGGTCAGGGCCGCGCCCAGGTCGGTCTTGGCGGACACCCGCAGCGGCGCGCCGTTCAGCCGGGCGCCCTGTCCGGCGACCGCGGTGTAGTCGTCGCCGGTCAGCGGAAGGTGGACGACCGTGAGGACCGGCTCGTTGTCGCGTACGAGGGTGGCGGTCACGGCCCAGTCCGGCATGCCGTGGACGTGGTTGATGTTGCCCTCGGCCGGGTCGACGACCCACCACTCCCCCGGCGGCAGTGCGCCGCCGGCGAGTTCGTCGTCGGCCCAGGCCGCACCCGGCCGGGCGGCCAGCAGGGGTGCCTTCAGTACGTCGAGGACCGCGTCGTCGTTGGCGTGGATCGCCGCGACGATCTCGTCCGTGCCGGTGGCGTCGGCGTGCGGGGTGAAGCGCTCGCGCAGCCGGTCACCGGCGGCACGGACGATCACGGTGACCCGGTCGAGCAGGTCTTGGTCAAGGCCGCCGGTGCTGTCGGCGGTCCTGGTCCTGGTGGTCCTGGTGGTCATGGCTGCTCCCGGTACGGCCGGACACAGCGGCCGGCGCTCAAAGGACGGTTACGGCCGGACACAGCGGCGCCGGCGCTCGAAGGCTGGTGGGGAAGTCGGGCCGGCGTGTGCTGCTCCGCCGTCCGTGCTCCGACCGTAGGCAAGCCGTGAAGCAACAGCAAGTGCATGCTTGTAAGCCCTAGCATTACTCTCATGCAATTGGACTTGAATCTGCTGACGGCGCTGGACGCGTTGCTCGAAGAGGGCAGCGTGGCCGGTGCCGCCGCCCGGCTGCACGTCACGGCCCCGGCGATGAGCCGGACCCTGGGCCGGATCCGGCATGCCACCGGCGACGAGATCCTGGTACGCACCGGCCGGACGATGGTCCCCACCCCGCACGCGCTGGAGATCCGCGCCCAGGTCCACGACCTCGTCCACCAGGCCCGCCAACTCCTCAGCCGGGAGCGGCACTTGGACCTCGCCGGCCTGAGCCGTACCTTCACCGTCCGCTGGCACGACGCGCTGGTCTCGGCCTGCGGGCCCGCCCTGCTCGCCGAGGTCCACCGGCAGGCCCCGGGCGTCCGGCTGCGCCTGGTGGCCGAATCCGGCTCGGACACACCGGAGTTGCGGCGCGGCGAGGTCGATCTGGAGTCGAGCTCCGCCGCGCCGTCGGTGCCCGACGTCCGGCACGAAGTCATCGGCGAGGACCGTCTCGTCGTGGCGGTCCGCCCCGGTCACCCGCTGGCCGAAGGGCCGCTCACCGCCGAGCGCTACGCCGCCGCCGAGCACGTCACCGTCTCCCGGCGCGGACGGCTGCGCGACCCCGTCGACGACGCCCTGGCCGCCCTCGGACTCGACCGCCGGGTCATCGCCGCGGCACCGAGCACGGCGACAGCGCTGCGCCTCGTCCACGACACCGACCTGGTCGTCACCGTCCCCGAAGCCATCACGGCCTGCGCCCTGCACACCCACACCTTGCGGACACGCCCCCTCCCCTTCGCCATGCCACCGATCCCCCTGCACCTGCTCTGGCACCAGCGCCACGACAACGACCGCGCCCACGCGTGGCTGCGCGCGCGGGCCGGTGCGGCGCTGCGGGCCGTGTTCGGCGGGGCAAAGAGCCCGTCGACAGGTTCGTGACGGCTGCCGGGTGCTTCCACCGCTGACCGGATCCGTCCGCTCCCCGACCCGATGCGGCCTGTCGGCGGGGTAGGGGTGCGGATCAGGCTTGGGGCATGAGCAACGCATTGATCGTCATCGACGTGCAGGAGTCCTTCCGGGCCCGGCCGCTGTGGGAGACCACCTCCGATCTGAAGATCGCCGACAAGGTGGACCGGCTGGTCCGGCTCGCCCGGGAGGCCGGGGACCTCGTGGTGTGGGTGCTGCACTGCGAACCGGGCAGCGGCGGTGTCTTCGACCCGGAGCTGGGGCACGTACGGCTGATGGCGGAGCTGACGCGGGCGGAGGGCGAGCCGCTGCTGCACAAGACCTCGCACAACGCCTTCACCACGACCAACCTCCAGCAGCTCCTGACCGAGCGCGGGGTCCGCGCGCTCACCGTCTGCGGCCTGCGTACCGAGCAGTGCGTGGAGACCACCACGCGCCTCGCCTCCGACCTCGGCTACCGGGTCACCTTCGTCGTCGACGCGACCGCCACCAACCCGATCCCGCACCGCGACGCCCCGGAGGGCCAGAGCGTCGGCGAACTGCTGGCCGACCCGCGCACACTGCCCGCCGAGGAGATCGTCAGGCGCACGGAGTACGCGCTCGCGGGACGCTTCGCCACCATCGCCACGGTGGACGGCCTTGAGTCCGCGGCCGGCCAGCGGGCATGATGACCGGATCGTGAGCCACGTCGTCTTCTTCCTGGTGCCCGGGGTCCATCTGCTGGACCTGGCGGGACCCGCGCAGGTCTTCTCCACCGCCGCGGACTTCGGGCACCCGTACACGCTCTCCTACGTCGCCGAGCGGGCGCAGGTGCCGTCCGCCCAGGGGGTGCCGCTGGGCGCCGGGCCGGACTGGCCCGCGCTCGGGCCCGAGGACCTGATATTGGTGCCCGGCTGGCGGGGCCGCACCCTGGCCGGCGGCCCCGTCATCGGCGCCGCCCCGCTGCGGGCGCTGCGGGACCACCACGCCGCTGGCGGCACGGTGGCCAGCGTCTGCGCCGGCGCCGAGGCGCTCGGCCGGGCGGGGCTGCTCGACGGCCGGCGCTGCACCACCCACCACGACGTGCAGGACGAGCTGGCCCTGCGGCACCCCGAAGCGGTGGTCGTGCGCGACGTGCTGTTCACCGCCGACGACCGGGTGGTCACCTCGGCGGGCATCGCCAGCGGCATCGATCTGGCGCTGCACCTGGTCGCGGCGCGGCACGGTCCGGCCGCCGCCGCCCGGGTGGCCCGGGAGATGGTCGTCTACGCCCGCCGCAACGGTCACGAGCCGCAGGCCAGCGCCATGCTCCGGCACCGCTCCCACCTGGACGACACCGTGCACCGCGCCCAGGACCTCATCGACGCCCGGTTCGACCGGCCGCTGCCGCTGGCCGCCCTCGCCTCGGCCGTCGGCGTCAGCGAACGCACCCTCACCCGGCTCTTCGGCCGGGCCACCGGGCTCACCCCGCTGCGCTACCAGCAGACCCTGCGCCTCGAACGCGCCGAGCACCTGATCAGTCACGGCGCGACGATGGACGCCGCGGCCCGCTCGGTGGGTTTCGAGGACCCGCGCATGCTGCGCCGCCTGCGCGCCCGCACGGCCTGACCCCGCGAGGGACCGGTGTCCCTACCGGCGGCCCGGGAGCGAGGCGAGTGCCCGGGACCGCTGGGCGACCAGCTCGTCGTAGGTGCCGTCGCGCTCGGCCCACCGGTGCATCAGCACGCCCTCGACGAGGATCTCGTGCGGGGTCGGCTCGGTGCGCAGCAGGTCCATCACCTCGGTGGCGAACTCGGCCAGGCCGAGCGCGTGGGGCATGCGCTCCGCCAGTTCCGGTGTGGTCGCGACGGCCGGCGGGACGAGTTCGGACACCTCGACGCCGGTACCGGCGAGCTGCGCCCGCAGCGCCTCGGAGTACGCGTGCACGCCGGCCTTCGTGGCGGCGTACGTCGGCATGACCGGGAACGGCAGGAAGGCGATGCCCGAGGTGACCGTGACGACGGTGCCCGCGCCGCGCCCGACCAGGTGCGGGGTGAAGGCGTCGACGACGCGGATGGTGCCCAGCAGGTTGGTCTCGACCGTCTGCCGCGCGGCATCGAAGTGCGCGGGGTCGCGCAGGTCCTCGGGGAGCATGACCCCGGACATCGTCACGACCGTGTCGAGGCCCGGGTGGCTGGCCAGGACGGTGTCGCGGGCCCGGTCGACGCTGTCCTGGTCGGTCACGTCGACGGGCACGGTGGCCAGCCCCTCGGCCGCGAGCCGGTCGAGCAGGCCGGTGCGCCGCCCGCCGACGACGACGGTGCTGCCGGCCGCGGCGAAGCGGCGGGCGAGTTCGAGGCCGATGCCCGAGGTGGCTCCGGCGAGGAAGACGGTGCGGTTGCTGATGTCCACTGAACGCTCCTGGTCACAGGGCCGGCGGCGACGAGCGGCCGGCCCGGTCGATGGAGCCTTCAGTGTCGGTCCGGCCGCGGCGCGCAGACAGAGCCCCCGTCTTCCGGGGTCCTGTCAGGGCCCCCTTGACGAGGAGCGCCCTGAACTACGCTTCGGGACATGAGCGACGACGGCCACGCCAACCCGCTCGGCAGCTATCTGCGGGCCCGGCGGGCGCTGGTCACCCCGGAGCAGGCCGGGATCCCGCCGGGCACCAAGCGCCGTGTCCCGGGACTGCGCCGGGAGGAGGTCGCCCTGCTCGCGGGCATCAGCGGCGACTACTACCTGCGCCTGGAGCGGGGCCGTGACCGCAATCCCTCGGTCCAGGTGCTCGAAGCGCTCGCGCGGGTCCTGCGCCTGGACGAGCTGGAACAGGAGTACCTGCTCGGCCTGGCCGCCCCGCGCCCGAAGCCGCGGCGGCGCCGCAGACCGGAGCGCGTGCCCGCGCGGCTGCACCAGCTCCTGGCGAGCGTTCAGGTACCGGCGTTCGTGGAGGGGCGCGCGTTCGACGTGCTCGCCTCCAACCGGCTCGCCGTGGCGTTCTCACCGCGGCTGCGGCCCGGGCACAACCGCCTGCGGTCGCTGCTCCTGGACCCTGAGGAGCAGGCGTTCCAGCAGGACTGGACGCGCGCCTCGGAAGGGTTCGTCGCCGCCCTCAGGAGGGCCATCGGCGACGACACCGGCGACCCGCGGTTCGTGGATCTCGTGGGCGAACTGTCCCTGTCCAGCGAGCGGTTCCGTACGCTCTGGGCGCGCCACGACGTGCGCGGCCTGGACGGCGGCACCACCACCGTGCGCCATCCGGTCGTCGGCGAGCTGTGCCTGCACCGGGACAAGCTCCCCGTGGAGGATCTGCTCCTGGTCCTGTACTACGCCGACCAGGGCAGCGAGAGCGCCGAGAAGCTGAGCCTGCTGGCCTCCACCGTCGCCTGAGCGGCCGGGCGCCGGCAGCGCCCGGGGAACCGTCCCCCGCCCGGGTGACCGTCCCCGCCCTTCAGCCCGCCGCGGCGTCGGCGCGCCCCCCGCGGAACGCCTCCAGCACGGCGTCGGTGGTCACGACCGTGGCGCAGGTGGCGGCCAGCCACCGTACGGCCATCTCGTGGTCGCCGGCCGTCCGGTCGACCACGGCGTCGCCGACCACGAAGGGGTCCAGATCCTGCATCCAGGCCTCCGCGGCGGTCAGCAGTACCTCGGTGCGGGCGGCGGCGCCGACCACGACGAGCTGGTCCCGGCCCAGTTCCGTCAGCCGGGCCCGCAGCCGGGTGCCGACGAACGCGCTGTACTGCTTGGCGGTGAACACGATGTCACCGGCCTGGGGTCTGACGACGTCGGCGACGGCGCGGGCCTCGGCCTCGGCGGGCGGTTCGAGCAGCGCGTGCCGCGCCCCGCCGGCCACCTCGGCCTGTCTGGCCCGCTGTCCCGGGATACGTACGGCGTACACGACGGGCACGCCGACCGAGCGGGCGGACCGGGTCAACCGGTCGATGTTGCCGAGGAGTTCACCGACGGGTGCGCTGTCGCGGAGGGCGTGCAGGAGGTACTTCTGCACGTGCTGGACCACGAGCACCGACCGGCGCGGGTCGATGATGCCGCCCGGCGGGCCGTCGGCGGGCGGGGACGCCGCGCCGGGCATGGGGTAGGGGGCGGTGGAGGACGACGTCATGGGCTTTGGCCTTTCTCGGCTCAGGTCAGCAGGTGGCCCGTGTGGGAGAGGCGGCGTGCCGCGGCCAGGAGGGCGTGGATCTGGGGTCCGACGTGGTCGATGTGGTGCACGGGCGTCCTGAACGGCAGCCGGACGTCGCGGTGTGAGCGCGGGTGTTCGAGGCGCAGGGTCAGGCCGTAGCGGTCGATCGCCACCGGCAGGACGCGCCGCACTCCGCTGTCCGGGAGCGGACGGGTGAGCCGCAGCAGCAGCGGGACGAGTTCGGCGTGGTCGTCGACGAGGTGGGTGAGCATGCGGGCCTCGGCCGTCGCCAGCGGGTCGAGTTCGGTCGCCTCCAGTTCCTGGAGGGTGACGAACGCGCGCCCCGTACCGTCCTCCAGCACGCCCTGCCCGAACTCCATGCAGGTGCTCTCCGGGGACGCGGGGTCGTACGGCTCCGCCAGCAGGCCGGTCAGGGTGACCCGGGCGCGCAGCCGGTCGCGTACGGGGGTGGGGGCGATGTCGGTGAGTTCGAGGCGGACGGGGATCCGGGCGCCCGGCGGAGTGCCGGTGCCCTCGAAGGGAGCGTGCAGGTGGAAGTGGCCCATGCTCCCGGTGCCGTCGAGACTGCGGACTTCGCTGTGCCGCCCTTCGCTCAGCACGGTCAGCGAGTGGGCGGCGGCCAGGATCGAGCGGACGCGCTCAGCGGGTGCGGGCGCGCTGGCACGTGTGGGGGTACGACGCATCCGGGCCCTCCAGGACCAGACGGAAACTTAGGTTTGCCTAACCTAACCTACCTCGGCTCCGGATGACCAGTTGAGGGACCCCTCGGACACCCCGTCGAGAGACCCCTTCTCCGGATGACCCCGTGAGGGCCCACAGGACACACTCATGACCATGACCATGACCGAGCCCACGCCGCCCGCCACACCCGAGCAGGCCCTCGCCGTCGTCCGCGCCCGCTACGCCCGGCCCCGCCTCCCCGACGGCACCCCCGCAGAACTGGAGGTGTACGAGTTCGACACCGGCTACCTGGTGTATCCCGCGTCCCCGCCCCGCGCCACCGACGCCCCGGGCCCGCCCCGGCCCGCGCCGCCCGGCGGGGCCGGGATCGTGGTGTCGAAGGAGACCGGCGAGACCGTCACCGTCCCCAACTACCCGGTCGAGCAGGCCGTCGCGTACTACCGCGACAGCCTCAGGCGCGATCCGGACCGGCGGCCCGGGTGATCGCCGACTCCACGGCCGCGATCCGGTCGGCGAGCAGCCCGAGGGCGGCGACGGCCCGGGCGAGGGCGTCGCCGTCCGGGCCGCCCAGGGCCTGACCGCGCACGTACGCCGCCTTCAGTTCGGCCCAGCGGGCGGCCTGCTCGTCGGTCGGTGTGCCGCGCAGCTCGGCCAGCTTGAGCAGGTTGGCCTCGGCGCCGGTGGTGAGGGTCTGGGCCTCGGCCGTGTAGTGGTCGTCGATCAGGGCGGCCAGTTCGGCATCGTTCATGACGGGCTGGACGCGCTGGGCGATCTTGTTCATGTTGCGGTAGGAGCCCTGGAGCCGGAAGGGCGGCTCCGTGCGGGTGGCGTCGGACTGGGCGGCCGAGGCGATGTAGGCGGCGTTCACCGCCAGGACCGTGTCGCGGGCGGTGCGCAGATGGCGCAGGACGGCCAGGATCCGGTCCAGTTCGGCGGGCGCGTACGGGTGCGTCAGACGGTCCGCGCGAGCGGTGGTGTCGCCCTCGGCCAGGCGCAGCAGCAGTTCGAGGTCGCCGCGGTCGCGTCCGGCGAGCGGGGCGAGGACCGGGTTGGCGGTGAGGGCGTTCTCGACGAAGCTCAGCGCGAAGGCGTGCTCCTTGCCGGTGAGGACGTCGCCCAGGTTCCACACGTCGGCGCGGTTGGCGAGCATGTCGGGCACGCGGAAGCGGCTGCCGGACTCGGTGTAGGGGTTGCCCGCCATGCAGACGGCGAAGCGCTTGCCCCGCAGGTCGTAGGTGCGCGGCTCGCCGTCCCGCACGCCCTCGATCCGGCGCGTGGCGTCGCACAGCGGGATGAACCTCTGGAGCAGTTGGGGGGAGGTGTGCTGGATGTCGTCCAGGTAGAGCAGGGTGTTGGTGCCCGCGTCGAGGGCGAAGTTGATCTTCTCGACCTCCTGCCGCGCGGTCGCGTTCGGCGCCTCGGCCGGGTCGAGCGAGGTGACGCCGTGGCCCAGGGCCGGACCGTCGACCTTGACCAGGATCATGCCGAGCCGGTCGGCGACGTACTCCATCAGCGTCGTCTTGCCGTAGCCGGGCGGGGAGACGAGCAGCAGCAGGCCGCCGGTGTCGGTGCGCTTGGTGTCGCCGGTCGTGCCGATCTGCTTGGCGAGGCTGTCGCCGATCAGCGGCAGGTACACCTCGTCGATGAGCCGGCTGCGCACGAAGGACGACAGCACGCGCGGCCGGTGGTCGTCCAGGCGGATCCGGCCGCGCTCGGCGGCCACGAGGGCCGTGCGGCGGCGCTGGTACGCACGGTGGGCGGGCACCTCGTGGTCGCGGAACTCCCCTGTCCGGGCCAGGAATTCGTCCACGCGGACGGTGAGGGCGCGGCCGGTGACGCGCGGGTGCGCGCCGAGCAGCCCCTCGACGGTCACGGTCAGCGGCGCGTCCGACTCGTAGCGGACCAGCTCCGGGCAGAGCTCCGCGGCGACCGCCTCGGCCAGGTCGCCGGGGGCGGCGTCGGCGCCGGTGGCGGAGGCGTACGCGCTCAGCCAGGCCTCGACGAGCTGCCTGCGGGCGGCCGGGTCGTCGAGTGCGGCGAGGTCGTCGTCGTAGGCGGAATCGCCCACGGTACGGCGGAACTTGTCGAGCAGGGTGCGGGTGCCGCCGCTGACGACGAACCCGTCGGGGCCTTCGGTCAGCTCCTGGAGGAGGTACGCGGCGGCGGCCCGCGCGCGCTCGCCGCCGATGGCCGCCGTCAGCTCCTCCTCCAGCTCGGCGATCGCGGGTGCCAGGCCGAAGGTGTCGCGGGCGCGGGCCATGGACACCGCACGCCGGGTCCAGCTCTCGCGCTCCCCCGCCGTCGTGCCGTGCGCCCAGAAAAGCTGGGCGGCGGCGCGGGCGGCGGGCTCGTGGCGCAGCGCCCCCGCCCCCTCGTACAGGCGCAGCAGCGCGCCGAGGATCAGGGCCGCGTCGTGGTCGTGCACCCCGCGTTCGTACCCCTCGTCGTACGCCGCCTCCGCCGCCTGCCGGACCAGGGCGGGCAGGTCGGCCTCCGCGAGCGCGGCGGGCCCGTGCTCGGCCAGCAGCCGGGCGGCGAGGTGCTCGGCGCGGTAGACGCCGGGGGATTCCGAGGGCAGTGGCCGGTCCCAGTACGGGCGGGTGCCGGCGAAGCCGGGGTCGGTGACCGGGGAACGCAGGTCGGTGCCGGTGAGCGCGAACGCGAGGGTGTCGCCCTGCGGGACCAGGGTCAGGTCCAGGGGCTGGGTGTTGACGGCGAAGCGGTGGGTGCCCAGGCGGACGGTGCGGCCGTCGTCGGTGTAGAGGTCGGTGCGGTCGCGCAGGGCGCGCAGCGCCTCCTGCCGGGCCGCCTTCAGCCGGCCGTCCAGCTCCTCCGCCCGCATCGCGTCACCGAGTCCGCGGAGCTGGTCGGCGATCCGGCGGACCTTGGCGGGCATCGGGTCGGAGGTGAAGTACGTGGCGACGGCGTCCGCGTCGGCGAGGGCGACGGCGCGGCGGCCGACCGTGCGCAGCACCCGGTCCGCCGAGTCGGCCAGTTGCCCGGCGCGGCGCGCGCGGGCGTCGGCGAGGGCCTGCTTGCGGGCGGAGAACGCCTCGTGGACCTCGTCGCGCTTGTCCGCGAGCTCGCCGAGGAAGTCGTCGAACTCGGCGAACCGGGACTCCAGGTCCTCCAACTGCACGAGCATGCGCGCGAGTTGGTCATCGCACGCCTCCGGGCTCTCGGCCGCCGCCAGGGCGCCGGTGACCGCCTGCCCGAACAGCGCGAACCCGGCGGCGAACTCGGCGCGCCCCTCCCGGTCGAGGAGTTCACGGCGGCGGCCGTCAAGGGTGGCGCGGGCGCGGTTGACGCCGCCGAGCACCTCGGCGATCCGCGCCAGGATGCCGGTACGGACGGTGGCGTCGCCGATGTCGAGCCCGGCGACCACCTCGGTCACCGTGTGCAGCCCGTCGGCGAGCGCGTCGATGCGGGCGGTGACGGGCGCCGCCCCGGCGACGGTGGTAATGGCCTCGGCGTCGGCGACGAGCCCTTCCGCGTCGTCCTGGGGGCCGGCGAAGGCGTCCTCGCGGGCGAGGTGGGCGACGGCCCGCTGCCCGAACCCGGCGAGGTCGGCCTCCAGTTCGGCGGCGAGCGCGTCGATACGGGCGGTGTCCGCGTACCGCATGTCCTTCAGGGTGAGTACGTGGCCCTGGGCGCGGCGCAGTTCGGTCAGTCCGCTCACCCAGGCGGCGGCGCCGCGCGGGGCCTCGCCGCGCAACCGCCGGACGAGGGTCGCGGCGCGGGCGGCGGCCTCCGTGAGCGCGTCGGCGGCGCGGCGGGTGAGCGTCTGCACGGCCTCGAACTCGGCCAGCACCTGTTCGGCGGTGACCCTGATCCGCTCCAGCGGCTCGTGCAGGTCGCCGAGGCCGGGTTCGGCCAGCCAGTGATAGGTGTCGGCGGCCCGCACGCAGGCGGCGGCCAGCGCCGCGTAGACCTCGCTCGTCGGGGTGGTCCCGGCGACCGCGCGGGTCAGGGACAGGCAGTCGGAGATGCCGCGCACCAGGTCGGCGTTGCCGACGCGGGCGAGCGGCCCGGTGCCGGCGGGCCGGGCGGCGGCGTGGGTGTCGGAGACGTACGGGGAGGTCCACAGCTGGAGCGGGTGGACACGCTGCGGCTCCTCGCCGCCCGCCCGCAGCAGCATCAGCGTGCCGTCGTCGAAGAGCGCCCAGCCGCGGCAGGACAGCGGCGTGGCGACCTCCTTGCGGATCATGTTGTACGGCAGCAGCAGACCGCGGCCCGTCCCGCGCGCGCGGAACGCGAAGAGGACGTCCTCGCCGTTGGGCGAGCGGACCGTCCGCTCGAACTCCAGGTGACCGGTGTCGACGCCGTCGAACGTCTTGTGCTCGCCGGTCGCCAGGCAGTAGCCGCCGGGAAAGACGATGCCCTGCTCCTCGGGCAGGGCCCGGCAGGATTGCCCGATGCCGTCCAGGCGTACGACGTTCCTGGTGAGCGTGTTGAAGACCAGGTAGCGGTGGACGTCCTCCTTGTAGGGCAGCACGTCCAGCAGGATCAGGGGGCCCACGCGCGCGTGGGCGACGGCTGCGTCGGCGAGGGACTGGAGCGGCTCGTCCACGGGCTCGGCGTACACGCCCTCGCCCGTCTCGGTGTCGTCCTCGGTCTTGACCGTCAGGCTCCCGCCGACCGCCGAGACGAAGATCTCGCCCTGGACGGAGATGTGCGGGTGGCGGCCGAGCACGTGGTCCGCGCGGGTCGTCGCGGTCCAGGAGAACGCGTGGGAGGGCGGGAAGACGTCGTCGCGTTCGCCGCGCGCGTCCAGGAAACCCGCCTCGCCGCCGTCGGCCACCGACCAGCGCAGGACCCGGATGTCACCGGCCTTCTCGCCGGTCTGGAAGACGGCGAGCAGCTTGCCGTCGACCCGGCGCAGCCGCAGCAGGCGGGCCTGGCGGTAGTAGCGGTGCAGGGCGGCGAACTCGCGGACGAAACCGGGGTCGTCCAGCAGCCCGGGCACGGCGTCGTCGGGCAGCCGGTTCAGGTCGCGGTCGTGCAGCGCGAAGACGTCGGAGACGGCCGTCGCCTCGGTCCGGTGGCCGCGGGCGGCGGTGTGGCCGAAGAGCAGCACGTCGCCCACGGGCACGATGTCCCGGGGCACGCAGGGCTGCTCGGTGGCCAGTTGCCCGGTACCGGCGAGTTCGAGCCGGGTGGCGCCGAACTCCTCGGTACGGCGGGCGTTGAGCGCTTCGGCGCGGCGGGCGAGCTCGGCGGCCTGCGCGGTGAGACGGTCGCGCAGCACCTCGTACATACCGGTGTCCAGACCGGAATCCGGACCGGCGGTGTGCGTTCCGGTGTCCGGACCGGCGGTGTGCGTACCGGAGTTCGGACCGGCGGCATGCGTGCCGGTGTCCGGGCCTGCGGGCGTGCCCGTCTCCGGGCCTGCGGGCGTGCCCGTCTCCGGGCCTG
Source organism: Streptomyces sp. NPDC059785 (assembly GCF_042732375.1). Classification (NCBI taxonomy): domain Bacteria; kingdom Bacillati; phylum Actinomycetota; class Actinomycetes; order Kitasatosporales; family Streptomycetaceae; genus Streptomyces; species Streptomyces sp. NPDC059785. Next base: position 183,905 of record NZ_JBHWHV010000003.1, on the reverse strand, counting down.
CGGGCGTGCCCGTCTCCGGGCTGGTGTGCGTTCCGGTGTCCGGGCCGGTGGTCATGGCGTCCCTCTCAGCGGCGGTTCAGGGGGCGGGGCGGGGCCGCCGTCGCGGTCTCGGCGGTTCGGGAGGCGGGGGCGGGGCCGCCGTCGCGGTCTCGGCGGCTCGGGAGGCGGGGCGGAGCCGCCGTCACCGTCTCAGCGGCTCGGGAGGCGGGCGGGGCCGCCGTCGCGGTGTGACGGTGGCCCCGGCCGGTCGGCGGGTCAGTGCTTGGCGCTGCCGTTCACGGCGGCCGTGAGCGGGGTGTCCGCGAGGCCCAGTTCGCCCGCCCTGTCCAGCAGCTGCCGGATCTGCCCGGCGTTCGCGCCGCCGCTGTTCATGAGCTTCATCAGCAGCGCGGAGACGGTCAGGTTCTGCACATCGGCCGTGGACGCCGGGCCGAGGATCCGGCTCAGGTCGTCGGTGAAGCTCGACGTGCCGTCCAGCCAGGGCTTCGCCAGCGCCTGCGCGGTCTCGGAGTGCTGCACGAACCCGTCGACGCCCTTGCCCAGCGCGATGGAGGACACCAGCCGGTCGAAGAAGACGGAGTCGCCGCCGACGATGTTGACGTCCGCGTTCTCCAGGCCGGTGGCAAGCACCGTGGCCTGCGCCTCGGCGACCTGTCGCTGCACGTCGAGCCCGGCGAGCCGGATGTCCTTCTCGGCCTCCAGCCGCAGCCGGTACTCCTCGTGACCGCGCGACGCCTCGTCGAGCGCGGCCATCGCCGCCGCCTTCTCGGTCAGTCCGGCCGCCTCCGCCTTGAGCTTCTCGCCGATGGCCGCCGCGTCGGCGAGCGCCTTCGCCCGCGCGCCCTCCGCCTCGGCCCGCATCCGCGCCCCGGTGGCCTCGGCCTCCGCGCGGCCGGCCTTCTCGATGACGTCGGCCTCCTTGTCGCGGACCTGGACCGCGGCAAGGCCCTCGGCCGCGGCCTCCGCCTGGATCGCCTCGGCGAGCCGCAGCTTGGCCCGCGCGTCCAGGTCGGCGGCCTTCAACCGGGTCTCCGCCAGCGTCAGTTCCTCGGCGGCCCGGTGCGTGGCGGCCTGCTCGGCGGCCTCCGCCGCCTTGATGTCCTTGACCAGCCTCTCCTGCGCCTCCGCCTCGGCGGCGATGATCACGGCCTGCCGCTGCCGCTCCGCCTCCTCCACGGCCCGCAGCTTCTTGATGGACTCCTCCTGCTCGGCGACCGTACGGTCCACGGCCACGCGCTCCCTGATGACCTCGGCGATGTCCCGCTTCTCCGCCTCGACCTCCTTGGAGGCGGCGATCCGGGTCAGCTCCGTCTCCCGCTCCCGCGCGATGACTTCGAGCAGGCGGTCCTTCTCGATGCGCTCGCTCTCCACGGCGATGACCCGCTCGCGGTTCTTCGCGGCGACCGCGACCTCACGGGCCTGGTTCTCCCGCTGTACGCCGAGCGCTTCCTCGGTCTTGAGGAACGCGGACTGCGCGCCGAGCCGCTCCTCCTCCACCACCCGCGCCGTCTCGGCCTCCTCGCGCGCCCGTACGGTCTCGATCTCCCGCCTCTGCTTGATCTCGGCGTCGGCCTGCCTGCGCTCCAGCTCCAGGATGGCCTCGCGGGCGTCGACGTTCTGCCGGGTGATCTCCTTCTCCTCCGCGCGCTGGGCCTCGTTGGTGCGCACGTGCTCCACGGCCGTCAGCTCGGTGATCTTGCGGATGCCCTGCGCGTCGAGGACGTTGGCCGGGTCGAGCTGGGTCAGCGGCGTCTGCTCCAGGTAGTCGATCGCCGCGTCCTCCAGGTGGTAGCCGCTCAGGTCGACACCGATGACCTCGATGATGCGGTACCGCAGCTCCTCGCGCTTGGTGTAGAGGTCGGTGAAGTCCATCTGCTTGCCGACGGTCTTCAGCGCCTCGGAGAACTTCGCGTGGAACAGCTCCTGGAGGGTGTTGCGGTCGCTCGCCCGGGCGGTGCCGACCGCCTGCGCGACCTTGACGACGTCCTCGACGGTCTTGTTGACCTTGACGAAGAACGAGATCCGGATGTCCGCGCGGATGTTGTCGCGGCAGATCAGCCCTTCCTTGCCGGCCCGGGTGATCTCGATGGCCTTCACCGAGATGTCCATCACCTCGGCCTTGTGCAGCACCGGCAGCACGACCTGCCCGGTGAAGGTCACGTCGACCTTGCGCATCTTGGAGACGATCAGCGCCTTGCCCTGCTCCACCTTGCGGAACAGACGGGCGACGACGAGTACGAGGAGCAGACAGACGGCGACGAGCGCGCCGACACCCACGAGCATGGCAACCATGACGTACGTCCTTCAGTCAGTCGTAAAGGAGTGGGGAGTTGAGGAAGCAGGAGGGGCAGGGCAACGGGCCGGGAAGGCGGAGCGTCTGCGGCGGAGCGCTCGGACGGAGCGGCCCCGCACGCCGGCCCGGCGTCGCGCGCCACATATGCGTGCGGCTCGCGCCACGTACGCGTGCGGCTCGTGTCACGTCCGCGTGCGGCTCGTGTCACGTCCGCGTGCGGCTCGTGTCACGTCCGCGTGCGGCTCGCGGCCGACGGCGTCCAGGCCGTCCGGCGCCGTCCGACACCGCACGATGGCACCCGAATACCGCCCGGGTAACGCCCAAGTGCCGCTCAAGTGCCGCCCGTTCGAGCCTCGCTCAGCGGGGCGGCCCGGGTTCGTCGGGAGGGAGACTGTGCGGCGGCCGGCAGTGGACGATCACGCCGAGGGCCGCGGCCGGCCGGAACGCGGTCACCTTCGTGGCGGCCGGCAGGAAGACGCTCATCCTCCGGTCCCCCCTCTCCCCCTGTGCCGCGCGTCCGCCGGGACCGGCGTCGCACGGCTCCCCCGAGTTCCGGTGCCGGGCACCGGCACACCTGCCGGTGCCCGGCACCGGAACCATCCGTAGTGCTCCCCGCGGGCCATCCTGCACGACCGGAACCCGTCCGCACACTGCCTGATCCCGGCAGTGTTCACCGGCCCCTGCATGCCGGGACAGCAGCGCGAACGTCTTCACCCCGAAGCGCTATCCGCTCACGCCGCGCCGGGACCTGCCGGTGGCCAGGGTGTGGCGCGGCAGGGCCGTCTCCTGCACGCTCGTGCAGATCGAGGCGCTGCCCGCCCAGCACACGACACTCGAACTGGACCCCGTCCCGGCGGACTGACGCCCCGGAGCCGGTCCCGGCCGAGCGGCGTCACCCGTTTGCCCGACGGGGTTTTCACCTTGCCCGCGACGTTCTGGCACAGTCGCGTTCGCTGTGAAAGCGCGTCGGCCTCCGGGAAGGATCGTTCACTCAGTCATGGTGCAGATCGATGTGTTCTGGGCTTATGGAATCGGCGCCGCGACGGCACTCGCCGAAGCCCCGATTCTCTCCTCGCGATGTCGTCGATCTGTCGCGCTGACCGCCACGCTTTCCTATCTGTCGGTGGTGTTCATTCCCTGCGGAATGTGGTTGCTGACGGAATTCCCCGGCTGGGAGACCATGCAGGTGACCGCCGCTCCGCCGGGCTGGTTCGCCGGTGTCTTCTGCCTCGGTGTCATTGTGTCGGCGGTCGGCGGATTCCTCTGCACGGCCCGGCTGATCCGGCGCGACCGTACGTGGTGGGCCTTTCTGCAATGGGTGTGGCCGTACACCGCGATGTTCTTCGTCCTGCTGCACGGCTGGGACGGCACGGGACTTCGGCGATTCCTGATGACGGACGACGGATCGCATGATGCGGTCACCGGCGCGGAGAGCGGGAATTTTGTGGACACCGAGACGGTGGTGCAGTGGTTGCAGTCGTCCGTCGTCTGGACGCTTTTCGGTATGGGGCTCGTCGTGATTCCCGCTCTGGTGTGGACGGGGGCCCGGTTGCGGAACCGGGCCCTGGACAGCCGCTCCGCACGGCCGGGTTACGCCTTCGCCGGCCTGCTCGCGTTCTGGGCGCTGGGTCCCTGCCCGGCCGTCGCGGCGCTCGCCGCCGCGGGCGCCGTCCTCTGGAGCCCGGTCGCCGTCGGCGTGCTCACCCTCGCCGGGGCGCTGCTGCTGGCGCGCCCGGGAAGCCGTACGGCCCGCTGGACGACCGCCCGTCTGCTGCCCGTACCGGCGCGGCGGCCGGAGTCCGTGGGGTCGGACCAGGCGTCCGTCGGCCCGGACGCCGCGGGTCCGCCCGTCGTACCGGCGCCCGGCCGGCAGCCGCGGGCCGGTGCCGTACCGCGATGAGGGACCACGTGCCGCCCGCGCGCCCGCGCACCGACGCCTCGCGTGCCGAAGTCCCGGACAGCGAAGTCTCGCGCGCCGAACTCCCGCCTCCGCCGCTCACCGTGCTGCTCACGGGGGCCGGTGGTCAGGTCGGTGCGGCCGTGCTGCGGGCGCTGACCGCGGCCGGGTGCCGGGTGGTGGCGCTCGTGCACCGTACCGAGGTGCCCGGTGCCGCACACGGGGTCCGCGGTGACATCACGCGGCCGTCGTTCGGGCTGCCGCCCGAGCGGTACCGGGAGCTGGCGCGGCGCACGGACGCCGTCGTGCACTGCGCGGCCGACACCGATTTCCGGGCGGACACGCGCCGCACCATGGAGGTCAACGTCCGGGGCACCGACCACGTCGTCGCCTTCGCCGCCCGGGCGGGTGCCCGTCTGGTCCAGCTCTCCAGCGCGTTCGTCGTCCGGTCCGCCCTGGTGCGGCGCAACGCGGCCGCCTACGCCGGTGCCGCCGCGGCTCCCGTCAGCGCCTACCTGGAGAGCAAGACGCGGGCCGAGCAGCGGGTCCGGGAGGCCGGTGTCCCGTCCGTCGTCGTGCGGCCGTCGCTGGTCATCGGGGACGCGCGCACCGGCCGGGTGGAGCGGGTGCAGGGGCTGCTCGCCTGTCTGGTCGCGGTGGGTGCCGGCTGGCTGGACCGGCTGCCGGGCACCCCCGGAACCAGGCTGGACATGGTGCCCAGCGACTATCTGGCCCGCGTCGTACGGGCCGCGGTCACCGATGTCCGGGTGCGGGGCGACCTCTGGGTGACGGCGGGGCCGCTCGCCCCCACGTACGCGCAACTCATGCCGCTGCTCGGCGCGTTCGGCCTGGGCGGCGTCGAGCTGGTGGACCCTGTCGTCTGCGCGGAGCGGCTCGCCTCTGGTCCGGCCGGTACGGCGGCGAGGCGGCTGACGCGTCAGCTGCTGGCCCAGTCCACCGTGCTGCACGGCGCCGAGGACTTCCCGCCGGCCGAGGTGCGGGCGCTCGGCATCGAGCCGCTCACCGCCGAGCTGATCAGCACCGCCTTCGTCCGCACGGCCGGTCGCCTGGCCGAGCACCACGTACCCGCCGGCCGCGCCGCACGACGTGTCCCGCGCCCGCCCGGCCGGGCGACGCCCCCGCCACGACAGGAGACCGACACCTCATGGACCAGCCCGTTCTCCCCCAGCAGTTCGTCCGGCTGCTGAACGACCTCTTCCGGATCACCGCGGACCGGCTGACACCGTCCACCACCTTCGAGGACCTCGGTCTGGACTCGCTGGCCCTGATGGAGCTGGTCGTCTCGGCCGAGCAGGAGTGCGGCCTGGTCCTGCCGGAGCGCGCCATGGACCTGACTCCGGGTACGAGGCTCGACGAGGCCGCCCGGGTGCTGTCCGCGGCGGTCCCCTCGCAGCAGGGCGCGGACACCCCGTCCGCACTGGAGGCGTCGTGACCGCCCCGGCCGGGACCCGGACCACGGCCGCACCTCGCGTACATGTCGTCCGCCCCCTGCCGTCGCGGTTTTGTACCGACGCCCGCCCGGAGCACGGCCACGCGCGCGAGGAGGCCGCCCATGCCGGCTGACGACATCGCCGTCACCGGGATCGGGCTGGTCACGCCGGCCGGTACGACCGCGGAGGCGAACTGGGAGACGCTCTGCGCCGGACAGTCACGGGCCACGAAGGACCCGACGCTCGCCGGGCTCCCGGTGGACTTCTCCTGCCGGGTCACCTGCTACGACCCCGCCGCGGAACTCGGTCCGGCGCTCGCCCGGCGTCTGGACCCGCCCGCCCGCTTCGCCGTGGGCGCCGCCCGGCGCGCCGTCGCGCAGGCCGGCCTCGACCGCGCGTCCTGGCCGCGGAACCGGGTCGGTGTCGTCCTCGGCGTCGGCTCCAACAGTCTGCTCGGCTACGGTGGCGAGTTCGGGCACTACAACGCGGGCCGGCCCGAGCGCGTCTCCCCGCTCGCACTGCCGCGCAGCGTGCCCAACATGGTGGCCGCCGAGGTCGCCATCGACCTGGGTGCCGCGGGACCCAACTTCACCACCGCCAGCGCGTGCGCCTCCGGCGCGACCGCCCTCGGTGTCGCCCGCGACCTGCTGCGCGCGGGCTCCTGCGACCTCGTGCTGGCCGGCGGCAGTGAATCGGGGTGCAGTCCGATGGCCTCCGTCTGCTTCCACCGGATGCGCGCCCTGTCGACCCGCCGGGACGCCCCGCACCTGGCCAGCCGCCCCTTCGACGCCCAGCGCGACGGTTTCGTGCTCGGCGAGGGCGCCGCCGTGCTCGTCCTCGAACGTGCCCGGGACGCCCGCGCCCGCGACGCCGGCGTCCTCGCCCTGCTCCGCGGCTACGGGGCCACCTGCGACGCCCACCATCCCATCGCCCCGCAGCCGGACGGCGACGGGACCGTACGGGCGCTGCGGGCCGCGCTCGACGACGCCGGCTGCACGCCCGCGGACATCGGTCACGTCAACGCGCACGGCACCTCGACCCGCCTCAACGACGCGGTCGAGGCGACGGCCCTGACCCGGGTCTTCACCCGCCACGCCCCGCCCGTCACCGCCTCCAAGTCGGTGATCGGCCACACCCTGGGCGCCGCAGGCGCGATCGAGGCCGCGTACACGGTGCTGGCGCTGCGGCACCGGACGATCCCGCCGACCGCGAACTTCGGCCACCAGGACGGCGACCGCAAACTCGACGTCGTCGCGGGTGTGCCCCGGCCCGCCCGGATGACCGCCGCCGTCTCCGCCTCCTGCGGCTTCGGCGGGCAGAACGCCGCCCTCGTGTTCACCACTTCCTGACCGCCGAAGGTGCCCTGCCGATGGACGCGTTGCTGCGCTGGGCCGACCGCAACTGGTGGCTGCTGGGCCGGGTGACGCGGCTCCACGCGGCCGTCTACCGTGCCACGCGCGGAGTCGTGGGGCACCGGTTCCCCGGTGCGCCACCGGTGCTGCTGCTCGACCACCGCGGCGCCAGGACCGGGACGGCGCGCACCACACCGCTGGTCTACGCGGCATACGGGGACGGCTTCGTCGTGGTCGCCTCCAAGGGCGGCCACCCGCGGCACCCGGCGTGGCTGCACAACCTCCGCGCGCATCCCCTGACCCGGGTCCAGGTCGGCGCGCGGCGGCACACGGTACGGGTGCGCGAGGCGGACGCCGCGGAGCGCGGACGGCTCTGGCCGGTGCTGGTCGGGGTCTACGGGCCCTTCGAGACGTACCGGCGCAGGGCGGGCCGTGACATTCCGCTGCTCGTGCTGGAACCCGCGCGCTGAGCCGCCCGCCCCCTCCCGGTGCCTCAGCGCCGGGCCGTGGCGGCGGTGTGAACGTCTTCGAGCGCGTCGAGGACGACGGTGCTGCGGTGCCAGAGCAGCCAGCGGCCGACCTGCGCGCCGAGCTGCTGCAACGCGCCGAGCTGCGCGTCGGCGAACTCGGCGAGCGGCCGCTCGTGGTGCGAGGAGATCATGCCGAGGACGGCGCCCCTGGGGCTGGTCAGCGGAACGCTGTGGCAGGCGCGGCTGTCGGCCTGGAGGATCACGGCCCGGGAGACGTCGTCGAAGACGTCCGAGACCGCGACGTCCTTGATGGTGACCTGCCGGCGCTGCTCGGCGGCCTGTGCGCAGGACGTCGTGGAGTCCTGCACGAACGCGAAGTAATCGGTGAAGGGCCGGTTCAGCCCGGTGTGCTTCTCCATGCGCAGCATGCCGTTCTCCGCGAGCTGCACATTGCCCATGCCGGCCTCGGTGATGTGCAGGACACGGCGCAGCGCGGCCTTGAGCACGGCGCCGTGGCTCGCGGGCTCCGCGTCCTGGCCGAGGTCGAGACCGGACAGGGACGGTGCCGCACTGCGCGGCCGGCTCGCGAACCAGGTGCGGGCCGTGCGCTCGGGGGCGGGCAGGTTCACCACGGCGTCGGCCAGGGTGTGCAGTTTGATGTTGCGGCGCTGCGAGGCCGTGCGGAGCAGTTCGAAGGCCTCCCGCTGCGAGCCGAGCCGGTAGCGGGCCAGCAGCAGCCGTTCGGCACGGGCCACACCCGCGTGCGCCAGCCGCCGGTTGCGCGCCTCGACCGCGTCCGGCTCCGCCTCGCCGTCCCCGTCGCCGTGCCGAGTGCCGCCGGCCCCCGGGGCACCGGTCGCGGCGCTGCCTGCAACGTCGTCGGTCACTGCATCATCTCCTTGCCCGGGCAGCACGCGGCGTGCGACGCCGCCCGGAGCCGTACCGTCCGCCGCGATCTACGGCGATCGCGTGCACGGAACATCGCGCGGTCGTGCCTGCTGCCCAAGCACCTGCTCACTGTGAACATGTCCGCGATCGGCGACGTCATTCCCCCGCATCCGCATCACGCGTCCCGCGGCAGACGCGACCGGCCCGGCAGACCGCCGGTCACTACCTCGAACGCGGCCTCCAGACGCTCGCGATGCGCCGCCTCGATCTCCGCGGGATCATCTCCGGCCAGCCGTCGCCGGGCCGTTTCGACGGCGACCGTCCGGTAGGCGGCGACCAGCAGCGCCGCGGTCAGCGCGCTGTCGCCCGGGAACCGGGGGTCGGCGTCGAGCGCCGCGGACAGCTCCGTCTCGACCTCGTACGCGAAGGTGCGCAGCCGGGAAAGGAGCGCGGGGGACGCCGTCACGGTGCGCAGGGACGGCTCGGTGCCCTCCGTCAGCCCGGACAGCGGATGCCGCTCGTCGACGAGGGCGAACACGGTCCGGCGGATCGCCTCGACGGCGTCGACGTCGTCCGGGCGCTCGCGGACGGCGTCACGTACGACGTCGAGGGCGCCGGGGATGCGGTCGACCAGCAGGTCATCCTTGCGGTCGAAGTGCGCGAAGACCGTCACCTTGAAACACGCCGGCCGCCGCCGCGACCTCGGCGATGGTGACGTCCTCGAAGCCGCGCTCGAGGAACAGTCCGGTCGCGGCCTCGGCGATGCGCGCCCGGGTCCGCGCCCCGCCTCGGTCCCCTCGGTTCGGCATGTGCGGACCACACTCCCTCACCCCGTTCAGTGAAACTGACTCGATAAGTTCACTGAGTACGGTGAGCGACGGCATGCGGGCCGGGTCACCGGGGTGCCGGACGGTACGCGCACGCGCGGGTGGACCGGTCTGGGCGGTCAGGCCGGTCAGGCCGGTGGTTCAGCAGCCCTCTCCACCGGGCGGAGCCGCCGGTCCCGATCCCGGTCCCGATCCCGGTCCCTGTCACGGGTCCGGTCCCTGTCGCGGGTCCGGTCCGCGCGGCGAGTCCGGTTCCCGCCACGCCCGGATCAGCTGCCCCAGGCGGCGGGACGGGGTCTCGGTGGGCCAGAACAGTACGGCCGCCGCCAGTGCCAGGACACCGCCCCACACGCCCGCGGTCGCCCAGGCCGAGGGGCCGCCTCCCGCCAGGGCGAGCACGCACGCGGCCGCCGCCGCCCCGATGACGCTCCCGGCGCGGACGAGCGCGCTCACGACGACCGCCTCCGGCCCACGGGCCGACGCAGTGTCAGCGAAAGGCGCGGTGTGCCGAGCAGCACGCGGAGGGTGTAGCGGGCGCGGTCACGGCGGGTCGGCAGGGCCGTCAGCTCGGCGGTCCACTCCTCCCGCCACCGCGCCCGCCGGCGTGAGGGCAGCAGCAGCGCGACGACCGTCAGGGTCCGCCCGGTGACCGCGTACGTGAGGACCGGGCCCCGCAGCACGGCCGACGACAGGTCGTGCAGCTCACGGCCCACTCGGGGCAGGCCCGCCGCTCGGGCCAGCGGGGCGAGGACGTCCACGGTCTCGCGGGCCTTGCGGTAGCGGGTGGCCCGGGACAGGAACGCGATGGTGCGCATGTTGTGCAGCCGGTCGGCGAGGCGGATGACCAGCACGGCCGCCTCGAAGGACGGCGCGGAGCCGGTCGCGTCGGGAGCCCCGGCCGGCCGGGGCAGCGGGGCGGCCGGGAGCGCCCGCACCAGCTCCGCCACGTAGGAGCCGAAGAGTTCGGCGACGCGTTCGGGCGGGCACGCGGTGTCCTCGAGGTCGTGCAGCAGCGCGGCGCAGACCACGTCGGGCGGCATACCGCACCCGGCGACGATCGCGGCGACGGACACGCAGTGCGTGAGCATCGGCGCGCCGCTGCGCCGCAGTTGGCCCCGGTGCCAGAACTCGGCCTCCGCATGAGCCAGTTCGAGCGGCGTCAGGTCCGCGGCGGGGTGGTGGGCCCGTACGCTCGCCAGGAGTTCGGCGCGGGTCGGGGAGCCGTCCGCGGGCTCGCGCCGCCACGGCCCCGGCCGCACGGTGCGCCTCGAGCCACTCCCCCGTCGCCTCATGACACCCCTCCCCCGGGAGCCGGGCGGGCGGCGGCCCATCCCGGCAGCGGCTGCCTGCGGGAACGGTAGACGCGCGCCAGTGCCTCACGGGCCTGTTCGGCGCCGTCCCGGGTGATGCGGTAGAAGCGCCGCCGGGGTCGGCCGGCCTTCTCGTGCACCGCCGGGTCCTCCCAGGTGCTGTCCACCCAGCCGACCTGTTCGAGCCGGGCCAGGATCGGATAGATCGTGCCCGACGGCAGCCCCGCCAGCTCGCACAGCTCCAGGCCGTACCGCTGCTTGGCGGGGTCCTCCAGCAAGGCCCGCAGCACCAGTTGGGTTTGCAGGGTCATTCGCGGCATCGCCATACTCGTACTCTACATAGCCTGTAGACGGCCTGTATAGAGGGAGTTGGGCCGGCGGCCCGTTCGGAGACTGCCTCAACGGCGGCTCTGGCGACGCGCGTTGAAAAGGCTTTGACGTCCGGGGGCCCGTTCGCCGAAGGTGTGCCGGACGTCCGGGCCGCCACGGCCCAGGGCCGCCGGGGAGTCGGCGGCCGCATCCGGTGAGGGAGTTCCACGTGATCGTTGTGTCGGCCGCCTCGGGGGCCTTCGGCGTACGGGTCGTCGACGCGCTGCTGGCGCGGCGCCCCGCCGAGCGGGTGGTCGCCGCGGTACGCCGGCCGGACCGCGCCGCACACCTGGCCGCGCGCGGCATCGGGGTCCGCCTCGGCGACTACGACGCCCCGGACACCCTGCGCACCGCGTTCGAGGGCGCCGACCGGCTGCTGCTGATCTCCTCACCCGAGCTCGACCCGGAGCGCCGCGTGAGCCAGCACCGGGCCGCCGTCGAGGCGGCCCGCACCGCCGGTGTCGGCGCCGTCGTCTACACCAGCTTCCTGGGCGCCGACACCGAGACCGACGGCGCCGCCGCGGCCCATCACGCCACCGAGGACGTACTGCGCGCAGGAGGTCTCCCCCACACCTTGCTGCGCCACCCCTTCTACAGCGAGGCCTTCCTCAACCCGGGCCTTAAGGCCGCGGTCGCCGCCGGTGAGCTCGTCGACCGGACCGGCGCGCGCGGCATCAACACCGCCTCGCGCGACGACCTCGCCGAGGCAGCCGCCCGCGTCCTGACCGAGGACCAGCACCTCGGCCGCGCCTACGACTTCACCGGCACCCTGTGGACGTATCCGCAGCTCGCCGAGGCGCTCGGCCGCGTCACCGGTACGACCGTCGTCCACCGCGCGCGCGACGACCGCTCGCCCGGCGCGCAGGGCTGGCTGGAGGACCAGGTGCGCGCCGGAGCCCTGGAGCGGCAGACCGGCGACCTCGCCCACGTCCTGGGCCGGCCGCCGGCCGGTCTCGACCAGGCCGTCGCCTCGGTGCTGCGCGGGCCCGTCGCCTGACCGGCCCCGCGTCGCCCGGCCGCCGCCATGACCAGGTGTGTCAGAAGTCGTCCGAGGCCAGGCTCGCGAGGGTGGCGGTGAGGTACGTCCAGGACTCCTCGACGTCGGGCGTGCGGTCGTGCGGCCCGCGGAAACCGGCGAGGAACGCGGCGACGTCGTCCAGCGCCCAGCGCAGCCGAAAAAAGGCGAGCGCCTCCGGGTCGGGGCGGCGGCCGGTCGTACCGGCGTAGCGCTCGCAGTCGTCGGGGCCGGTGACGACGTGCCACAGGTCGCGCTCGGGCAGTCCGGTGCCGACGGTGTCCCAGTCGACCAGCAGCACCTGTCCGTCGCGTCGCAGCAGGTTGCCGGAGTGCGGTTCGCCGTGGGTGACCACGTGCGGGCGGTCCCGGGCGCCGAGCGCGGCGGCTCGGCGGTCGAACTCGTCAAGACGGCGGCGCAGGACGGAGGCGTACGCGCACGTCAGCTCCCTGGCCGGTTCGGCGTGCGGCCCGCCGGCCCACGGCCGGTCCAGCGCGGCGAGGCAGCTGTCCAGTTCCGCGCGGGCCGGGAGGTGCAGCATGGCCCGTGGGGCCGCGGCCGGGGGCGGCGTCGTGTGCAGGCGCGCGAGCAGGTCCAGGACGCGGCCCCGATCATGGCCGGTGAGCGGGTCGCCGAACTCGCCTGCCTCACCGTCCACTTGGGGGAAGACGCTGATGCCGTACCGGCCGTCGCCGAGCGGGCGCAGGGTCTCGCCGCCTGCCGTGCGGACGGGTGCCACGACGGCGTCGAGTCCGCCGTCCACGCGCAGGGCGGCAGCGGTGTCCATGGCTCGGCGCAGACCGTCGAAGGCGGCCGCGGGTCCGGCGCCGCAGTGGTTCTTGTGCGCCAGGTCGGCGACGGTGACGAACCACCGGCGCCGTCCGGCGTCGGTCACCGTCCAGTGGTGGTCCCCGAAACCGACGGGTGCGTGGGCCAGGGACACGGCGTCGATCTCCCACGCGCGCAGGGCACGCCGCAGCTCGGCGTCGCCGATGTCCCGGGGGCGGTCTTTCATGACGCGGACCTTACTGGCCCGGCAGTCCGGCGACAGGGCGTGGGCCCACCTGGCGCCACCGTCCGGCGGCATGCTCCGGCCGGGCGATGGTCCCGACCGAGGGTTGACCCTAAAAGGTCAGCGATATTGTTGACGATTCCGTCGATGACTCCCTAGGTTCGCTGAGGCCGGTGGCGAGCAAGTGCCCGCTGGCGCGCGTGACTTGACCTGCGCGCATGACATGCCTGGCTCGCGTGACTTGACCTGCGCGCATGACATGCCTGGCGCGCGTGACTCGCCTGGCGCGAACGGTGCGCGTTCGCGACGTCCGACACGGGAGAAGACGCAATGGAGCGCAGACAGATCGTGAAGGCGATGGCCACAGCGGCAGCCGTGCCCGCGGTGGTGGCCGCGGCGGGCACCTCGTGGGCGGCCGCGCCCGGCGGCTCGGCACGTGCCTCGCGGCGGAGGAACCCGAAGGCGTCGGACGCCCTCGCCTTCGACCCCGACGCCTACACCACCCTCACCACCACGATCACCACCGCGAACGGCGACATACCCGTCACCTACCGCTTCTGGCAGGCCGTCGTCTACGTGGCCCAGCCGCTGAACGCGGCCTACCAGTCGCTCAACATCAGCGCCCCCGTCGAGATCGGCGGCACGGCGGTCGACCCGTCCCGCGCCCCCATCGTGTTCTCCAACGCGGTCGGCGGATACATGCCGTCCTCGACCGCCTCGCAGACCTCGATGGGCGGAATGAGCCCCAACAACAGGCTCGCCCTCGCCGCGGGTTACGTCGTCGTCGAACCGGGGGCCCGCGGGCGCACCCTGGTGAACTCCGCGGGCGAGTACTACGGCGTGGCACCCGCCGCGATCGTCGACCTCAAGGCCGCCGTCCGCTACCTGCGCCACAACGAGGGCCGCGTCCCCGGCGACACCGGCCACATCGTCGCCACCGGCGTCTCGGCGGGCGGCGCCCTCACCTCCCTGCTCGGCGCGACCGGCGACAGCAAGGAGTACGAGCCCTACCTCGCCGGGATCGGCGCCGCCGACGCGAGCGACGCGATCTTCGCGGCGGCCCCGTACTGCCCCATCACCGACCTGGGGCACGCGGACGCCGCCTACGAGTGGAACTGGGGCACCAACCCGCTCGCCACCGGCGCCCAGGTCGACCAGACGCTCTCCACGGAGCTGCGGAACCTGTTCGCCGAGTACCAGGCGTCACTGCGGCTGCGCGGCACCCGGGGCTTCGGCCAGGTCACCGCCCGCAACTACGACACGTACCTGGTCCGCACCCACATGCAGCCCTCGGCCACCCGCTACCTCACCGGCCTGGCCGACGACGCCCGCGCCGCCTACCTCACGGCCAACCCCTGGCTCGGCTGGGACGGCACGAAGGCCACGTTCACCTGGGCCGACTTCCTGACCCACGTGGGCGCCCGGAAGAAGAACGTCCCGTCCTTCGACGGGCTCGCCCTGACCACCCCGGAGAACAACCTCTTCGGCGCCGGCACCACCGCCGCCCGGCACTTCACCGACTGGAGCCTGCGCAGGGCGACCGGCGACCCGGGCGCCCGCCTCGACGCCGACATCCCGCGCAAACTCCGCCTGATGAACCCGATGCCGTTCCTCCAGGAGGGCAACCCGCACCGGGCCAGGCACTGGTTCATCCGGGTCGGCGCCAAGGACTCCGACACCTCGCTCACGGTCGTCGGAAACCTCGCGCTCGCGCTGGAGAACCTCGGCGACGCCGTCGACACCCGCTACTACTGGGACGCCGGCCACGGCGCGAACCAGGACCCGCAGGCGTTCGTCCAGTGGATCGCCGCGGCGACGGGCGCCAGGAGCAGGAAGAGGTAGGAGAGCCCCGGCGGGCCGCCGGGACTCCAACGGGGGGATTAGCCGCGCCGTCGCGGAGGTTAGGACGTGGTGTACGAGCGAACCGCACCGCACCACTCCCCCACGCGAAGGGACCGCACAGCGATGAGCGACGGCACGGCTTCTCCGAAGGAAGACGGCACGGCTTCTCTGAAGGAAACGGCCGGACGGTACGGCATCTGGAGCGTCGGCCTGCGCTCCGAGGACCCCGCGCGGCGCGACGCGGTGAACGCGGCCGCCGCCGAATTGGAACGACTCGGCTACGGCGCCCTCTGGCTGGGCAGCAACAGCACCGCCGACCACGCGGCCCCGCTGCTCGACGCGACCTCGACCGTGGTCGTCGGAACCAGCATCCAGAGCATCTGGCAGCAGGAGGCCGCCGAGGCCGGCGCGGCCTACGGGCGCCTGGCCGAGGCCCACCCCGGCCGCTTCGTCCTCGGCCTCGGGGTGAGCCACGCACCACGCGTCGAACGGTACAACCGCCCGTACTCGACCCTGGTCGCCTACCTGGACGGCCTGGACGAGGCGGGCGTGCCCGAGAACCGCCGGGTGCTCGCCGCGCTCGGCCCGAAGACCCTGCGGCTGTCCCGCGACCGGGCGGCCGGCGCGATCCCGTACCTGGTCACGCCCGAGCACACCGCCGAGGCCCGGGAGACGCTGGGCGCGGACCCGTTCCTGGCCCCGGAGCTCAAGGTCGTCCTGGAGACGGACCCGGACCGCGCCCGCACCCAGGCCCGCGCGGCCCTCGCCATGTACCTGAAGCTCCCCAACTACACCAAGAACTTCCTGCGCCTGGGCTTCACCGAGTCCGACGTGGCGGACGGCGGCAGCGACAAGCTGATCGACGCGGTGTTCGCCTGGGGCGACGAGAGCCGCGTCCGTGCGCGCATCGACGCGTTCCGCACCGCGGGCGCGGACCATGTGGCCCTGCAACTCGTCGACGACGGCCCCCGGGACGGCCTCCCCCTGGAGGGCTGGCGCCGGCTGGCCGCGATCCTGGCGTAGCGAGCGGTACCCGGGTATGACCGTGCCCCCGGCCGCTTCGGCGCCGGGGGCACGGTCATACCGAGATACCGGGTACGCCGCCGTCAGGCCGCGACCGGCACCCGGTCCGACGGCTGCCGCTCCGCCTCGTCACCGTCCACGGGCGAACTGTGCGCCTCGTCGTACGCCTTCCGGTCGAGCAGGTTCTCACGGGCCGAGACCAGGACGGGCACGAGAGCTTGGCCGGCGACGTTTGTCGCCGTCCTCATCATGTCCAGGATCGGGTCGATCGCCAGGAGGAGGCCTACGCCCTCCATGGGCAGGCCGAGGGTGGACAGGGTGAGGGTCAGCATGACCGTCGCGCCGGTGAGGCCGGCCGTGGCGGCGGAGCCGACCACCGACACGAAGGCGATCAGCAGGTAGTCGCCGACACTGAGCTGGATGTCGAAGATCTGGGCGACGAAGATCGCGGCGATCGCGGGGTAGATGGCCGCGCAGCCGTCCATCTTCGTCGTCGCGCCGAACGGCACGGCGAAGGACGCGTACTCCTTCGGCACGCCCAGGCGCTCGGTGACCTTCTGGGTCAGCGGCATCGTGCCCACGGAGGAGCGGGAGACGAAGGCGAGCTGGATCGCGGGCCAGGCGCCCTTGAAGAACTTCAGCGGGCTCAGCTGGGCGACGCCCGCGAGCAGCGCCGGGTAGACCACGAAGAGGACGATCGCGCAGCCGGCGTAGATGTCGGCGGTGAAGGTGGCGTACTTGCCGATCAGGTCCCAGCCGTAGGTGGCGATGGCGTTGCCGATGAGGCCGACGGTGCCCAGCGGCGCGAGGCGGATGACCCACCACAGGGCCTTCTGGAGCAGTTCGAGGACGGACTCGCTCAGGGTGAGGATCGGCTGCGCCTTCTCGCCGAGCTGGAGGGCGGCGATACCGGCGACGGCGGCCATGAAGACGATCTGGAGCACGTTCAGCTCGGTGAACGGGGTGATCACGTCGGTCGGCACGATGCCGGTCAGGAAGTCGATCCAGGAACCGGTGTGGTCGGGCTTCGCCCCGTCCTTGGGGGTGAGGCCGGTGCCGGCGCCGGGGTTGGTGAGCAGGCCGATGACGATGCCGATGGTCACCGCGATCAGCGACGTGATCATGAACCAGAGGAGGGTGCGGGAGGCCAGGCGGGCCGCGTTGTTGACCTTCCGCAGGTTGGTGATGGAGACCAGGATCGCGAAGAAGACGAGCGGGGCGACGGCGAGCTTCAGCAGGCCGACGAAGGTGCTGCCGATCTTCTCGAGGGTCGTCACGAGCCAGCCGGCGTCGAAGGACCGGGCGAGCCAGCCGAGCAGGACGCCCAGGGCGAGGCCGATGATTATCTGGGCCCAGAAGGGCACCTTGAAGGACTTCGTGTTCGCAGACACGGACATGCTCCGTTGGGGACGCGCGGGTGTGCGGGAAAGGTGACGTACGGGAGCAGCGGGCCCCTGGGAACAGGAGGTGGTCAGCAGTGCCGCCGCGGTGTGGTGCCGTTACGCCGGGGACGTCAGGTCGTGGCCGTACATCGGCACAGGTCCACGTGCAGGCGCGCCACGAGCGGGACGCTCTGGGGCATGGCGGGCGCGGCTGCTGACTTCATACGAAAACTTTAACACCTTAACTTTGAGGACCTCAAAGCCCGCCTTTGGTGACGCCGGGGCCGGCCGTCCAGGAACGTCGCGCCGGGCATGCGGGACCGTGCGGCGTAGGACGGCCGTGCCTGGCGAAGCCGGCGCCGGGCCGACGAGGCGAGCCGGCATCAGGCCCGTCGTGTCGTCGCGGCCGCGGCGGCGCTCAAGGCGGGGCGGACGGGTCAGGCCGCCTGATCCGGGTCAGGCGGTGTCGCGGTCGCGCTCCGGCCGGTCGGCGCGCAGCAACAGGCAGGCGTGTGGGGCGAGTTCGGCCGCCAGGTCGGGTCCGCCGTTCGGCAGCGGTGCGCCGGTCCACAGGTCGGTGAGCGTCGCGGTGCGCCGGAAGCCGAGGTCGCCGGTGCGGAGGCGGACGGCGAGTTGGGTGTCGCGCAGGTTGAACAGGCCGACGTAGCGGGCGTCGCGGTCGGTGGCCTCGGCGGTCCACACGGCGAGGCCGCCGTCGCGGACGACCTGGCGGTTGCCGCGGCTGTGCCGCAGCACGTCGAGGAGGGCGTCGTTGGTGAGCAGCGCGATCGTCTCGGGTGGTGAGGTGGGCAGGTCGCCGCCGAACATCAGCGGGGAGCGGGCGAGGCACCACAGTGACATGAGGGTGCGCTGTTCGGCGGGGGTGAGCCGGGACATCCGGTCGCCGCCCCGTTCGGCGCGGATGCCGATCCGGCCCAGGGGCAGCATGTCCGCGTCCGGCCAGGCGCCGGGGCGGGCGTGCGGCGCCCAGGCGGCGAGCCGGTCGAACTGTGCGGCGACGTCGTCCCAGCGGTCCCACAGGTCGTCGGACATGCGCCACATGGTGGCGTGGGCCCGCAGGTGTTCCAGCCGTTCCAGCGACATGGTCCGGCCCGGTGACAGGCTGAGCTCCATCGGGCGGCCGGACCGGCGCAGGGCCGTCGCGAGGGATGCGATCTCCCGCTCGTGGTAGGGCCAGAGCATGTCGTCGGCCTTGACGAAGTCGACGGCCCACTGGGCGAGGAGCCGCCCCAGGGAGTCGTAGTAGTCCTGGGCGCCGGGGTGGCCGTGGTCGAGTCCGTAGTTGTCGCCGTTCCAGGGGCAGACCGAGGTGCGGTCGGCGATGTCGCCGAGTGCGGGGTGGCCGCTGTCGGCCGCCTGCCGGGGTATGCCGCGCATGATGTGCAGTCCGAAGCGGAGCCCCAGTGCGTGTACGCGGTCGGCGAGCGGCCGGAAGCCCGCGCCGTCGGCGGCGGAGGGGAACCGGTTGACCGCGGGCAGCGGGCGGCCGTGCTCGTCGAGGTGCAGGGCGGCGCCCTTGTTGTAGCCGCCGGCGCGGGCGGCGGGCTCGTACCACTGGATGTCGACGACGACCGTGTCCCAGCCGTGCGGCAGCAGGTGCCGGGCCATGAACTCGGCGTTGGCCAGCACCTCTTCCTCGGTGACCGAGGTGCCGTAGCAGTCCCAGCTGTTCCAGCCCATCGGCGGGGTCGGTGCCAAAGTCACGGATCCTCCAGGGTGATGCCTGCGGTGGTGGGCACCGTACGCAAGCACGGTCCCGGCGTTGTCAGTGGCCGGTGGCAGACTCCGTCGGTATGAGTGACGAGGTGCGTGTGGACGTGGTGCGTGCGGACGAGGTGTGTCTGCGGGACGTGGAACCGGCCGATCTGGAGGTGTTCTTCGCGCAGGAGCACGATCCGGAGGCCGTGCGGCGGTCGAAGTTCCCGCCCCGGGAGCGGGATGCCTTCATGACCCACTGGACGACGAAGGTCGTCGGGGACCCGGGCGTCTTCGTCCAGGCCGTCACCGTCGGCGGGGAGCTCGCGGGCAACGTGGTCGCGTGGTGGGACGAGGACCGGCGCTTCATCGGGTACTGGCTCGGCCGTGAGTTCTGGGGTCGTGGTGTCGGTACGCGGGCGCTGGCGCTGTTCCTGGAGCGGGAGCAGGCCCGTCCGCTGCACGCCGATCCCCACGTCGGGAACACGGGTTCGGTCCGCCTGCTGGAGAAGCACGGCTTCCGCCGCTCCGGGACGGTCCGGTACGGCGAGGAGGAGCACGTACTGCTGGTGCTGCCCGCGGCCGACTGACCCCGCGTGACCGGGCGTACCGGCGGCACGCCCGCCGGTACGTCGCCACGCCCGCCGGTACGTCGCCACGCCCGCCGGTACGTCGCCACGCCCGGCGGTACGTCGCCACGCCCGGCGGTACGTCGCGACGCCCGGCGGCACATCGAAGCGCCCGGCGGCGCGTCACCGTGTCCGACGCGGCGCGGTCCGGCGACACGCGCGTCCGGGCCGTGCTTGATCACATCGCGAGACGGGCTTGCGTCGGCCGCCTGACCAGGCGTTGTCTCGGACGGTGAGAACCGAACACCCCGAACACCCCGATCACCCGGAACGTCCCGGACAGCCCGAGCAGGACGAGCACCGCACCCCCGGTGCGGACGGCGCCGGTGCCACCGACGCGGTCGCCGCCGACCCGGGCGGCGACCGTTCCGCGCGGCGCGCCGTCACCGTCTTCCCGATCCTCGTCCTGGCGGCGGGCGCCCTCGGGCTCCTGTTCCCGGGGAGCTTCAGCGGCTGGAGCGAGGCGGTGCCGTACCTGCTGGGTGTCGTGATGTTCTGCATGGGCGTCACGATGACACCGCAGGACTTCCGGGGTGTCGCGAAGCGGCCCTGGGCGGTGGCGCTCGGCCTGGTCGCGCACTACGTCATCATGCCGGGGCTCGGCTGGGCCATCGCCCACCTCCTGCATCTGTCGCCGCAGCTCGCGGCCGGTGTGATCCTCGTCGGCTGCGCGCCCAGCGGCACCGCGTCCAACGTGGTGACCTATCTGGCGCGCGGTGACGTCGCGCTGTCGGTGTCCGTCGCCACCGTCTCCACGCTGGTGGCCCCGCTCGTCACGCCGCCGCTGACGCTGCTGCTGGCCGGCGAGTACCTGCCGGTCGACGCGGGCTCGATGGTCACCGACATCCTCAAGACGGTGCTGCTGCCGGTGATCGCGGGTCTGGTCGTACGGCTGCTCGCGGGCCGGTACGTGCAGCGGGCGCTGCCGGTGCTGCCCTGGCTGTCCGCGCTGACCATTGCCGTGATCGTGGTCGTGGTGGTGGCGGGCAGCGCGGCGAGCATCAAGTCGGCTGCGCTGCTGGTGTTCGCCGCCGTCGTGCTGCACAACGGGCTCGGTCTCGCGCTCGGCTACGGCGCGGGGCGGCTCGGCCGGCTCGGCGAGCCGGGCAGCCGTGCCATGGCCTTCGAGGTCGGTATGCAGAACTCCGGGCTCGCGGCCTCGCTGGCCACCGCCCACTTCAGCCCGCTGGCCGCCCTGCCGGCCGCGGTGTTCTCCGTGTGGCACAACATCTCCGGCGCGCTGACCGCGGCCTGGCTCTCCCGCCGGACCCGCTGACCACCGGGCCGCCCGCCGTCACACCGGCCGGGCGTGCACCGCCGCGGTGAGGGCCGGCACCCCGGTGTCCGGCGTGGGCCGACGCCGGGCAAGAGGAAACAGATGCCGCCCTGCGCGGCCCGCACACGGCCCGTCAGGAACGGCAGCGGCGGCAGGGCGCGCGGGACTGGGCCGACTGGTGGACTCAGGCGGCGGCCGACCCGCTGCTCGCCGAGCCGACGGCCCGGCGCTTCGCCCTGCTCGGCGAGCGACGCGCTGGTGGCCGCGGTGTGCTGGTGGCCGCGGTGCGCCGAGCCGCCGGTCCGGGGGGCCGACCGGGAAGGGCGCGCCCCGGCCACGGACCGGCGGCCCCGCCGTCGTCGGCCGGCCCCCGGCACCGTCGGCCGGCCCCCGGCGCCGTCAGCCGGTGCCCGTCTCCCCGGCGGACGGCAGGGACGAGCGGAACGTCCAGCGGCCCGAGCCGACCGCGTACACGGCCTCGTCCGACGTGGTGCGGATCAGCTTCGCTCCCTTCGGGGCGGAGGCGGCGCCCTTGGCGGCGGGTACGTGGATCTCCGCACGGCTGCCCGCGGGGACGTCCGCCGTGAGCCGGAACCGGTCGCCCGTGCGCGCCCAGTCGGTACGGGCCGTGCCGTAGGGGGTGCGGTAGGAGCCGGACGCCGAGGTGAGGTCGCCCACGACGGCCGGGTCGACGAGGAGTTCCGCGTAGCCCACGGAGTCGGGCGTCTGCGCGAGGCCCGCGACGCGGCTGGTGAACCAGGAGTCGATGGCGCCGAGCATGAAGTGGTTCTGCGACTGGCCCGGGCCGCCGTCCCAGGACTCGCCGAGCGTGGTGTTCCCGGCGACCACCTGGTAGCCGTAGCTGGGACTGGTGGTCCGGGTGGCGATGCGCTCCACGATGTCGTCGCGACCGGCCGCGGACAGGACGCGGAACGCCGACGGCAGGGAGATCTCGCCGAGCTGGAGGTGGTAGCCGGCGCTTTCGACCGCTGCGGTGAAGTGGGCGAGGAGGCGGTCCTTCTCCCCTGCCGGGTAGGCGCCCATGTCCAGGGCGAGGGCTTCGGCGCCCTGGCCGCCACCGCCGAAGGTGCCGGTCTCCTGGTCGTAGTACTTCGCGGCCAGCGCCCCGGCAGCGGTGTCGGCCTTCGTCCGGTAGTCCGCGGCGGCCGTGTCGTCGCCGAGGACGGCGGAGATCCGGGCGAGGGTGTCGGCGACGCGCCAGTAGCCGTAGGTGCCGGCCACCGCGCGCGGGAAGGTGCGGTCGGGGGTGAACCAGTCGCCGAGGCCGTAGTCGAGGATGCCGTCCGAGACCTGGGTCCGGAGGAAGGCCGCGTACTGCTTCATGCGCGGGAAGTAGGTGCGCAAGGTGTCGCGGTCGCCGTAGGTGGTGTAGAGCTGCCAGGGCACCAGGACGAAGGCGCCGCCCCAGTTGGAGTCGTTGCGGTAGGCGCCGGGCAGGCTGGTGTACTCGGGGACGGTGCTCGGGATCAGGCCCTCGGCGGTCTGCGCGTCGGCCATGTCACGGACGATCTTGCGCAGGTACGCTCGCATGTCGTAGTTGGCGGCGAGGGCCGGGAAGACGAGCTGGTCCTGTTCGAGCCAGCCCAGTTTCTCGCGGCTCGGGCAGTCGGTGAGGACGCTCATCATGTTGCCCTCGACGGCCCGGCGGATCAGCCCGTGGATGCCGTTGATCAGGTCGTCGGAGCTGGTGAAGGTGCCGGCCGAGGTGTTGTCGGTGCGCAGGACCTTGCCGCGTACGGTGACCTTCGCGCCCTCGGGCAGGCCCTTCAGCTCCAGGTAGCGGAAGCCGTGGTAGCTGAAGGTCGGGTGCCAGGTGGCCTCGCGGGTGTCGCGGGTGGTGTAGCCGTCCCACAGGGGGGCGCCGACGTTGCTGATGGACTGGAAGGCGTGGCCGTCCTTGAGGCTTTCGGCCGGGTAGACGCGGATCTCCGTACCGGCGGGCGCACTGACGGTGATCTCCGGCCAGCCCGCGATGTTGCGGCCGAGGTCGAAGACGCGGCTGCCGTCGGCGCCGTCGACCTGCTTGCCGGTGAGGGTCTCCACGACCCGGATGGGTTCGGTCTCGCGGGCGCTGAGCGCGGCGGGCACGTCGGCCGTACCAGGAGCGGACACGGTGACCGCGCGGTCCCAGTCGCGCCGGTCGCCGCGCGACTCGTCCCAGTGCGGGATCTCGCGGCGGGCGTCGTAGTCCTCGCCGCCGTACCAGTTGCTGGAGGTGGTCGGACCGAGCGTGGTGCGCCAGTCGTCGCCGCTGGTCACGGTGCGGACGCTGCCGTCGGCGAGGGTGACCTCGAGCTGGGCGGTCAGTTTGGGGTCGCTGATGTTGCCGTACAGCTTGCGGTAGCGGTCGGCGGTGCTGACCACGTTGGACATGCCGTTGCCGAGCGCCACGCCGAGCGTGTTGGCGCCCTTGCGCAGCCGGTCGGTGACGTCGTACGTGGCGTACTGGACGCGTTCGCGGTAGTCGGTGTTGGCGGGTTCGAGGACCGCGTCACCGACGGGTTCGCCGTTGAGGGTGGCGTCGTAGATGCCGAGCCCGGCGATGTACAGGCGGGCGCTGCGCACGCCGCGCTCCAGCGTGAAGTCGTCGGCGAGCAGCGGCAGTCCGGCGGGCAGGTACGGCTTCGGCGGCTGCTGCCCGGTGACCCGGGAGAGCGTGGTGTACGGTCCGGCCGCGTCGTCGGCCGCCGAAAGGGCGTAGTCGACGGGGAAGTCGGGGACCTTGCCGTCCTCGGTGAGGACGTCTGCGCGCGGGTAGAGGGCGACCTGGTCGAAGGTCTTGGCGGACTTGAGGTCGAGGGTGAGGGTGACGGGCGTCGCCGAGGTGTCGGCGGAGGTGTGGGCGGCGCTGGAGTAGCCGGCGGCGGTCTGGAGGGCGCTGTTGGGCAGGCCGTCCACGGCGAGGGCCGGTTCGTAGGTCTTGCGGATGGTGTTGGTCTCGGAGGCGGTGACCGCGGCGCCCTTGGCGAGTCCGGTCGTGTCCGTCGCGGAGTCGCGTACGTCGATCTCACCGAGCTGGAGCCGCCAGGTACGGGCGTCGACGGCCTCCTTGAGCGGCAGGCCGAGCTTGGTGACGTCGAGACGGACGTATCGGGCCGTCGTACGCGGCAGCTTGACGACGACCGGCTCGATCTCGCGCTCGCTCAGCCGCCAGTCGGGGTGGGTGATCCAGTCGGCGTTCCAGTCGGAGGCCCGGGTCAGGCCGGTCTCGAAGACGGCGGTGTCGCTCCAGCCGGAGTCGCGGTGGCCGCCGGACCAGAGCATGACGCGCCAGTGGACGCGGGTGCGGGAGCCGAGCGCGCGGCCCGCGTAGGTCGTCTCCGGGACGGCCGAGGCGACCTTCCCGGAATCCCACAGGTCGGGCCGTCCGGCGCGCAGCCGCTCGGCCGAGGTGGCGGCCTGGACGCGGTAGGCGCTCTGGGTGACGCCCGTGCCGCCGCGGGCGCTGGTCTCCCAGCTGAGCTGCGGGGTGGTGTCGTCGATGCCCAGCGCCTCGTCGAGGTGCTGGGTGCGCGGGTGGACGGGGGTGAGGGTGCCGCCGGTCGCGGCGGCAGCCTGGACGGTGCCGGAGACGGCGGTGACGAAGGCGGTCACCGCGGCGGGCAGCAGGAGGGCGAGGCGCCGGTGCCGGGCGCGCGGTCTGGGTCGGGGCATGGGAGTCCTTGGCAAGAGGTCGGGGCGGGTCAGACGCGGTCGAGGCCGACGGTGACGCGGCGCCTGAAGCGCAGGGTGACCGGGCCGAGCAGACCGGAGGGCAGGGGCTTGTTGCGCTCGTTGGAAAGGGTGTTGGCCACGCGGACGGCGAGCCGGTTGCCGCCGGGGACGAGCAGGCCGGTGACGTCGACGGCGAAGGGCGCCCACAGCAGCGGGCCGAGTTCCTTGCCGTTGACGGTCACGCCCGCCACGTCCCGTACGTCGCCGAGGTCGAGCAGCACGCGCCGCCCAGTGAGGTCGGCGCGGGCCACGTCGATCTCGGTGGTGTAGGTGCCGGTGCCGGAGTACAGCGGGGCGTGCGCGGTCCAGCTGCCGAGCGGTCCGGTGACCGGGGTGTCGTCGTCGCGGTCCAGGGTGAGCGTCCAGTCGCCGGTGACGGGGACGGGGGTGAGCGGGTCGTCGACGCGGACCGTGCCGCGGTAGGTGCGGCCGGCGTCGGTGCCGGTGAGCCGGTGGCTGCCGGGCTCGGACACTTCGACGGTGGCGCGCAGGGCCCGGCCGTGGCGCTCGACGGAGAGCACGTCGACGGGGGCGTCCGTCAGATGCGGTCCGGCCGTCGCGTTCCGGCGGACGACGACGATCCGGGTCTCGTACGGCTGGAGGGTGAGCGGCAGGTGGAGGCCGCGCCTGCTCGTGCGGTACACGGGGGCGGGCGCGGCCTGGCCGGTCGCCGGGTCCCAGAGTTCGGGGACGCCCTCGGCGGGCAGGACGGCCGTGCTGGAGACGGCGTCGGCGCTCTCGTTGTTGAAGAGGAAGGCGGTGTCCTTGCCCCGGGTGACGCGCAGGGCCCGGACCGTCTCGCGGGCGGGTTCGAGGACGGCGACCGCCGCACCGGCGTCGACGGCGGCGGCGCCCAGGGCCGCGACGTCGGCGACGCGCACCGCGTGGCCCCGGCCGACGCGGCGGCTGCCGGGGACCGCGTCGCCGAACAGGTCGTGCAGGGCGCGGGCCAGCGAGCGGTCGTTGCCGTCGGCGTCGTCGGCGGGCAGGGTGCCGACGGCCACGACGGTGCCGCCGGAGCGGACGAAGGCGGTCAGGGCGCGGACGGCCGCCGCGTCCAGCGTCGGGGTGACCGGCAGGACGACCAGGTCGTAGCGGGCGGCGCCCACGGCCAGTTGTCCGTCCCTGACCTTCGCGTGGGCCAGCAGGTCGGGGTCGCCGGTCAGGGCGCCGTCGTGGAGGAGGTCGAAGTCGACCTGGGCGCGTTCGAGGGCGTAGGCGGCACCGGCGAGCGCGCCGTCGAGGTCGCCCTGCCGGTCGGTGCCGGTGAACTGTTCGGCGGCCCGCTGCGACTGGAGCAGCGCCGTCCGCGCGGCGGAGGTGCCCCGGGCGGCCTCCATGACCCGGCCGATCCACTCGGCGAGCGGGCGCATGGACCACCACCACGGTGCGCGGGGGCCGAACGGCGGCGGGAAGTAGACGACGGCCTCGTCCGTCCACAGCGCGTGCAGCACGGTCAGGTTGACGCCGCGGGCGGCCTGCGCGCCGACGGTCGCGTGCACGAAGCCGGGCGTGACCTGCCAGCCCATGTTGCCGAACATCTCCATCAACGCCCGTTCGCGGCCCATCTGGTGGGCGGACGAGACGGGGTTGCGCGGCAGCATGGTCTGCTCGCCCGCGACGTACTCGGCGGTGATGATGTCGCCGCCGGGCACCTGCGCCCACTGGTTGACCTTGTGCAGGTCGCCGGTGGTGACCACGCGCTTGCTGGGCGCGGCCTCGTCGTAGAGCGGGTTGGTGATGAGGGCGACGCCGCGCTCCTCGCACCAGCGGGACTGGGCGCGGAAGTAGCGGGCGAACCGGTTGGAGACGGCCTGCCAGTACAGGCCGCGGACGGTCCGCCCGGTGCGGCCGAGGTCGTCGAAGGCGCTCGCGTACGCGACGCCGGGTTCGGCGTCCACGGCGCGCAGCGCCCTGTCGAGCGTGGGCGACCAGGGCAGCCGCTTGAAGTGGGCCTCGGCGGAGGCGAAGAACGGCTCGTCGTCCCAGAAGCCGGGGACGACCGTGCCGAAGTAGCGGCGGAAGCGGCGGTGGTACTCGCCGGGCACGATGTCGAGGAAGAGCCGTACGGGTTCGTCGTCCAGCAGGTCCACGTAACTGCGGCTGTAGCCCTGGGAGTCGTCGATGAGCGGGACGCCGCCGAACAGGTCGATCTGCCAGCGTCCCTTGGGCACCTGCCAGGTGCCGTCGGCGGTGAGCCGCGCCGTCAGGTCCACGACGTCGTCGGCGTCCGTGGCACCGGCCGGGCGGGCCGCCGCGGCGACGGCCTCGACGCCGAGGGACGCCCGCTCGGGGAAGTCGCCCGCGGCGGCCGCGTCGTCGAACGTCGTCGCGTACAGCTCGCCGCCGTCGGCCGCGGTGACGGTGAGGCTGTCCCACAGACCGCGCTCGTCGCCGGTCGCGCGCACCCCGACCCCGCCGCAGGCGTACGTGTCGTCGGTGGCGGTGCCCTTGTCGCGTCCGTCGAGGGTGACCGAGAGCGAGCCGCCCCGGACGGTGACGGCGAGGGTGTGGTACTTGGTCTTGTTGAAGCCGTCGGTGCGGGTGCTGCGGAGCAGTTCGACGGGGTCGGCGTCGCGGGCGAGGCGGAGCACGGTGGTGACGCCGGTCTGGTCGAAGGCGACCGCGTAGCCGTCGAGGGCGTCGGTGGAGGCGCGCACCACGAGCCCGGCGGCGGTGTGGTCGGCCTTGGCGCTCGCGGTGACGGTGTAATCGCTCCAGTCCGCCCCGCCGCGCAGCACGGTGGCCCCGTCGAGGACCGCGGCGTCGGCGACCAGGTGTCCGGCCTCCACGCCCACGCCGGTGGAGCGGCGCAGCTCGGCGCGGGCCGGGCCCTCGACCACCGTGGTGGACCGCCACAGCGCCTTGAGCCTGAGGTCCGGGCGGGGTGCATAGGTGCGGGAGCCGACCGTGCCGCCCTTGACGATGTACTCGCCGGCCCGGCCGCTCGGGAAGTGGTCGTCGTTGAAGAGCCAGACCCGCATACCGGTGCGCTCGGCGGTGCGCAGCACGTGCCCGACGATGTCGAACCATTCCTCGGTGAAGAAGACGGGCCGCATCGCGTCGTTGTCGAACGAGAACAGGATCACCTCGTACATGCCCTTGTCCCGCAGATCGGCCAGCTGCCGGTCGACGAGTTCGGGGGTGACGGGGCCGTTCCAGTACCAGTAGACGGTGGGGCGGCTGTCCCTCGGCGGGTCGGTGAAGCGGCGGGTGGTGAAGGCGGCGGGGGCGGGACCCGGTGCGGCTGGGGCGGAGCCCGGTGCGGTGGCCGGGGTCGCGGCGGAGGCGGGCGGTACGGCGAGCCCGAGGCCGGTCAGGCCCGCCGCCGCGGCGGTGCCGACCCCGGCGGCGGCGACGAAACCGCGTCTGGACAGGGGGTTCTCGGTCATGCGTGGGTGCTCCTCGGTACGGCGTGCGGGTGCGGGTGCGGGTGCGGGGGCGGGAGGGATCAGCCGGCGGCCAGGCGGGCCACTTCGGACGCGGAAAGGGCCCGGTTGCGCACCCGCAGATCGCGTACGGCGCCCCGGAGGTAGGGGTGGGTGGTGTTCTGGGAGCGGCCGAGGTACGAACGGGTGGTGACGCCGAGCAGCAGCGGGCTCGCCACCATGGCCGGGTTGCGGCCTGCCTCGGCGCCGTCGAGGTAGAGCACGCCGGTGCCGCCGCCCAGGGTGAGCGCCACGTGCGTCCACCGCCCCACGGGCAGCGGGCCGCCCGCGTCGACGTAGTCCTCCCGCTCCATGCCCGCGATTTTCAGCGCGGCGCGGGCGCGGCCCGCTCCGGTGGTGGCGGCGAGGAAGAGGTAGGTGTCCTTGTGGTAGCCGAAGTCGAACACGCGGGCCGAGGCGGCGAGCGCGTCGACGCGGACGCGCACACTGACCGTCACCTCGTCCAGGCCGCTCAACAGGCCCGGGGGCAGGGCCACATGACCACTGGTGCCGTCCAGTGCCACGGCGGGGCCCGTGCCGTCGTCCGCCCAGGCGGCACCGGCGGCCAGGCTCGCGGCGGCGAAGGCACCGGTGGCGTCGGCGGAGGTGGTGCCCGTCCCCTCGTCCAGCTGATAGCGGGCGACGTCCCGTTCGCGCCTGCGGCGCGGGGTCACCGCCCAGTAGACGTTGTAGCGCTGGTGGTGCACCTCCTGGAACGGCCGCAGCTCCACGGATCCGCCGTCCGCGAGCGCGGTGAACCGCGTGGCGGTGCCGGTGACGGCGCGCAGCGACTCCGGGCGGATCACCGGGAGCGTGGCGAGCGCGGTGTCGCCGTACTGCCCGGCCAGCACCAGCGGGCCGTAGGACAACGATGTCACCTGCGGGTTGTCGGGCGCCGGGGTCCACACCGCCTTGCGCGGGAGGGTCAGCTCGACGGTGTCGCCGGTGCGCCAGGACCGTTCGACGGTGGCGTACGTGCCGGGGTGCGACCGGCCGCCGGTGGAGCGGCCGTTGACCTTCAGCACGGCGTTGCGCCCGGTGTCGGCGACCCAGGCGGGGATGCGGATCCGCAGCGCGAACCGCCCCCGGCCCGCGGTGACGGTCAGCCGCGTGTGCCCCTCCGACGGGTACCGCGTCTCCTGACGCAGCGTCACCCCGCCCTGCTCGAAGCGCACCTCGGACGGGACGAAGAGGTTGACGTACAGGGCGGGCGACTTGTTGTCGCGGGAGCGGAAGTAGACGGAGTCGGCGAACTTGGTGTGGGTCTCCAGGCCGGTGCCGTGGTCGCAGGAGAAGTTGTCGTAGTCGCCGCTGTAGCTGCCAGGCGCCGAGCCGAGTCCGCCCTTGGGCTCCCGCTGGGAACCCGCCCACAGGCCGGTGTAGTAGGTGACGAAGCCGTGCTCCGAGTCGGGGTCCTGCTCCCCCAGCACCTGGTTGCAGAGGGTCCACTCGTAGTGGTCCATGTAGTCCGTGCGCTCGGGCCGGTGCAGGAAGAGGTGGCGCCCCAGCTTGAGCATGTTGTAGCTGTTGCAGTTCTCGCAGGTGACCGAGGAGAGCCTGCTCACGATCTCGTCGGGCGGCCCGAACAGCTCCTGGTTGGAGTTGCCGCCGATGGCGTACGAGTGGTGGCGTACGACGGTGGTCCAGAAGGTGTCCGCGATGTCGAGGTAGCGGGACTCCCCCGTGGCCTCGTACGACGGCACCGCCCCCACGATCTTGGCGATCTCGGTGTTGGCGTGCCGTCCGGCGAGCTCGTCGCGCCCGGCGGCGAGCGGGGCGTACAGCTCCTCGTGGTCGAAGCGGCGGGCGGTGCGCAGGTGCGCCGGGTCGCCCGTCTCCTGGTACAGCCGGGTCAGCACGTCGTTCATGCCGCCGAACTCCACCTTGAGCACGCTCTGCATCCGCTCGTGGGACAGCTGCGCGGTGCGCGCGTCGGCCCACGCGGCCATCTCCTCCAGGACGTGCAGGGCCTGCCGGTTGCCGCTCAGCCGGTACTGGTCGAGCAGCCCCGCCATGATCTTGTGCAGTGTGTAGTACGGCGCCCAGGGCTTGCCGCCCGCCTCCAGCTGCTCGAAGACCGACTCGGGGAACGCGGAGAGGTAGCCGCGGGTGAATCCGGCGTCCTGCGCGGCCCGCTGGCACTCGGCGAGCGCGGCGACCAGGGCGCGGCCCTTGTCGGCGTAGGCGGAGTCGCCGGTGTTCGCGTGCGCCTGGGCGAGGGCGCTGAGCAGATGTCCCGTGGTGTGGCCGCGCAACTGGACGTCGGGGGCCTCCCAGCCGCCGCAGGGTTCCGCCGGGGACGGCAGGCCGGCGTTCAGGCGGAAGGTGTGCAGCAGCCGGTCGGCGTCCACGAAGAGCAGGTACGCGCAGGTGCGGCGCATGTTGGCGAGGAAGGGGCTCTCCAGGAGCCGGACCTCGGAGAGGTCGAAGGCGGCGAGGGCGGGAGCGGCGCCCGTCCGGTCCACGGCCGGACGGGCCGCGGGTACGGCTGCGGAGGCGACCGCGGCGGGCCCTGCCGCCGTGACGGCCGCCGCCGCGGTCGTGGCGGTGAACAGGATCTGGCGGCGGGACGGGCCGGCGGTGTCGCGTGAGGTCGGCAACGTGCGGGACTCCCTGCTGGATGCGGTACGAACCGAAGGCGGTTGAATCGTTTTACAACGCCGCGCAGACGCTAAGCGCAGCCATGGCGAGCGTCAAGACTTCTCACAGGAGTCCGCAAAGAGTCGATAATTGAAACGTTCAATACCAAGGCGTGAAAGGGGGCGCCACCGGCCCGCAGAGAGCCGGTGACGCCCGATGTCCGGTACCGACGGGCCGTCAGTGCCCAGCGGCCCTCACCGTCAGGTCGTCGAACTGGGACGTGGTGTAGGAGTCGAGGGCCAGGCCGACCTGGCCGTGGTCGTAGGTGGCGTCGGTGACCCTGGCGACCACGCCCCCGTCGACGCGGGCCGTGATCGTGTCGCCCGAGAAGCCGAGCGCGAGCCGGTGCCAGGTGTCCGCTCCGGCAGCGGGCAGGCCGCCGCTCGCCAGGACGCGAGTGGCCTTGTCGGGGGCGATGACCTCCAGGGACCACGTACCGGCGTCCGACAGCCTCAGGTAGTACCCCTCCCAGACGTTGACGCGGCCGGTGCCGGCGTTGTTGAGCTGGTTCACGATCCGGCCCGCGAGCGACGCCGTGCCGGTGCGGTCGATCAGGGTCTTGGCGGACACGGTGTAGTCGGTCCACTGGGCGTCGCCGACCAGGGTGAGCGGGCTCGCCACCCTGGACCACTTGGTGGGTTCGGTGGTGATGACCTGCTTCAGGCACTTCCCCGTGCCCCGGCTGCCGGACGCGGCCTGCGGCGCGGCGGTGCAGCGGGCGGCCTCGAACGCGCCCTCCATGTCGGAGAGATAGCGGGGTGTGGCCGCGGTCCGGTAGCCGTCGAAGGTGTCGCGGTAGGGCAGGGACATGGGCCGGGAGGCGGGGGCCTTCTCTGCGGCCCCGCTCTTGCCGCCGGACATGGTGGTCAGTGTGGTGACGGTGCCCGGCTGAAGGGTGACGCGGTGCGCGCCCGTCGCGTCCGGGCGTACGTCGGCGCCCCGGACGAACCAGTCGGCCGAGTCCGTCGACTCCAGCGTGGTGGACCAGCGGTGCAGCGCGCCGCGCGGGAGCTGTCCGGCGGCCGTGAGGTCGACGGTCTGCGGCTGCGTCGCGCCGGTGGTCTCGAACACGGTGGTGTACTGCGGCTTCCGTCCCGGGGAGCGCAGGGTGACATAGGTGCCGCCGCCGTCGAGGTAGCCGCTCGCGGAGTCGACGTAGCGCCAGCCTGGCCGGGTGAACTGCGCGGTCTGGGCGATGGTCCACAGCGTCGGGCCCAGCTCGTAGTGGCCGTTCCACGGCTCGTTGGCCCGGAGCAGACCACTGCCCTGCATCTGCACGGTCGGGTACCAGGCGTACGCCGCGGGCCAGTTGATGAAGGCCGTGATGCGCGAGTCGACGTACTCGTGGTTCATCTCGGCGGCGAGCCGGACCGCCCCCGTGAGGTAGTTGTTCCAGCCCGACTCGCTGGCGAACAGCGGTTTGTCCAGGTCGAGGGCGTCCTGCGAGCTGGAGCAGTGGATCGCCGAGCACGGGTAGTGGATGCCGACGACATCGGTCGCGGCGTCGAAGGCGGGGTCGTTCTTCATGTCGGTGGCGACGTCCCAGCCGGCGTTGTCGGCGGCCACCACCTTGACCTTGCCGTAGCCGCCTCGGACCAGGGCCTTCTTGAGTTCGCCGTACCAGGCGGCGTCCCAGCCCTTCTCGTTCCAGCCGCCGAGGTAGTCGATGTCCAGCCCGTGCCGCTCGGCGCAGCCGAGCCACTTCATCAGGTAGGCAACGTTGTCAGAGGACCAGAAGCCGTCCTCGAACCAGCCCGGGGCACCCCATTCGAGACCGTAGAAGCGGATCTGCGGGTTGCGCTTCCTGGCCTGCTCCATGAGCCACCACTCGTAGCCACGGTCGCAGTCGACCTGGGTGGGGGTGCGCATGTGGCTCGGTTCGGCGCCGTTGCTCGAGTTGGTGTCGGCGCCGATCTCCACCTTGAGGATCTGGAGCGAGGCGCCGTAGCCGGGCTTGAAGAGGTAGTCGAGGATCTGGCCGCGCTGCGGCTCGGGATAGTCGACGAGCAGCCGTGAGGTGCCGCCGCCACCGCTGATGGCGCCGACGCCGTCGAAGGTGCGCCCGGTGCCCGCGCTGTCGACGGTGATCTGCTGGGCGGCGGCTGCGGCAGGGGTGCTGGTCTCGGCGTGTGCGGCGGAGGGGGCGACGACGGTCAGGCAGAGCACGGCCAGGGCGCTGAGGGCCCGTCCGGCGCGGCCGCGCGACGATCGCCGCGCGCCGGTACGTCTCGAAGTGCTGAACACGTACTTCTCCTCGGGTTCGGCGGTTCGTGTCACAGCTCGACGCGGCTGCGGCCCGCTGGCACCTTGCGGCCGCGGGTCCTGCCGCCGCGCAGAATCACCTCGATGCGTGCCGGTCCGTCGGCGTTGACGTCGAAGGAGGCTCCGGAGGCGCGGAGTACGAAGTCGCGGACCGCGACGCGGGCGCCGGCCGCCCGGAACACGGTCCGGCCGTCGCGGGCGAGCCTGGTCCGGTTCGGCCCCGCGGAGACGGCGTAGGTATGTCCGCGCAGGCGGACGCCCTCGATGGTGCTGGTGCCGGGCAGGGTGAGGCTGCCGAACATGAGCGCCTCGGGGTCGCCGTCCCAGGGGTTGTCGGAGATGAGTTCCTGGAGTCCCTGCACGGCCATGGCGCTGGACCAGGAGCAGGTGCGCCAGGCGGTGTCAACGGCGCTGAGGAAGCCGCGTCCGGGCAGTTGATGGTGCGTCACGTGAGGTGGCCCTCCTTCACGGAGCGGGTGCGGGTGTCGTGCGAGTGCGGGTGCCGCTGCCGCCGGTGCGCGGCGGGGTGTGCTGCGGGTCGTGCGCGCGCCGTTCCTCATCCATCGTTCGGTTCGATATGTCGAACCACACTCGGTATATCGGCCATGCGGCCAAGAAGGGAGTATGGACGATCAGTCGTGGCTGTCAAGATCCTGAGACATTCCGGTACGCGGTCCCGCGGCCGTACGACGAAGGCGGGCGCCGCCCCTTCATGGGGTGGCGCCCGCCTCGTGACAGTGGATCAGTCGGTGTTGACCTGCCGCGCCACGAACGTGGCGATCTCCTCCACGAACGGGAACTCCGGCGCCAGGTTCAGCCGGTTGCGCGTCAGCGGGTCCGGCACCGGCACGACCGTGAGCCGGTGCGTCCGGTTGAACTCCTTGCCGAAGCCGTCCCGTACGGACGTCACGGTGTGCCGGGCTTCCGCGATCTCGTCCCAGGCACAGGCCACGGGCCGGGAGCCCTCCGTCAGCCAGGCGAGCCCCTCCTCCCAGACGACGACCCAGGTCGCCGGGTGCCGGATGCTCGGGCGCTTCGTCCACGTGACCCAGAGGATCCCGGCGGTCAGCAGGTAGCCGATCGCGAGGGCCATGAGGGCCGGGAACGGGAAGTCCGGCCACAGGGACACCAGCAACCAGGTCGTCAGCCCGCCGAGGACGCACGCGAAGAAGAGCCCGATGACCAGCGCCCGCCAGGAGCCGCCCCACACCCGCGCGCCGACCGAGTACCGCGACTCACCCCAGCCCGTGCCCCTGACGGCCTCGCTGAACGCCTCGAGCACCTCGTCCGAGAACCCCACCCGCTCCATCCCGCCCCCAACTCATCGATCGTGTCCGCGCGTTGATCGTAAGGCGCGCCCGGGACACCGCAAGTGATCCGCGGGAGATCGGGCGCCGGGGGCCCGGCGGGAGGAGGCGACGGCTACGCCGTCGCGGCCGGAGCCTCGGAGGTGACCGCGGTGACCGCCGAGATCGCGGTGAGGCAGTCGGCGACCGCGGTGGTCACGGCGGTGCGGGCGGGGCCCAGATAGCGGCGCGGGTCGACGAGTTCGGGCGCCTCGCGGAGCGTGCCGCGCACCGCTTCGGTGAAGGAGACGTTGAGCAGCGTCCCGATGTTGATCTTCGTCATGCCGTGCTCGACGGCGGTGCGCAGCGCCGGGTGCGGTACGCCGGACGAGCCGTGCAGCACCAGCGGCACCGGGACCGCGTCGCGCAGCCGGGAGATCAGCTCCAGGTCGAGCGCGGCGGTACGGGTGAGCATCGCGTGGCTGCTGCCCACGGCGACGGCGAGAGCGTCGACGCCGGTCGCGGCGACGTAGCGCGCCGCGTCCCCGGGGTCGGTGCGCACGCCCGGGGTGTGCGCGGAGCCCTTGCCGCCGATCTCGCCGAGCTCCGCCTCGATGAACAGCCCGTTGTCGTGGGCCCATCGGGCGGCGGCGCGGGTGGCGGCGATGTTCTCCTCGTCCGGCAGCCTGGAGGCGTCGTACATGACCGAGCTGGCGCCGCACTCGGCGGTGCGGTGCAGGAGTTCGACGTCCTCCACGTGGTCGAGGTGCAGGGAGAGCCGGGCGTCGCTCGCGCGGGCGACGGCGGCGGCCGCGGCGGCCAGCGGCAGCACGTTCCCGCCGTGGTAGCGGACGGCGTTGTGGCTGATCTGCACGATCGCGGGCAGCCCGGTGGCCTCGGCGGCGTCGGCGACCGCCTCGACGTGTTCGAGGGTGATGACGTTGAGCGCGGCGATGCCGCTGCCCGACGCACGGGCTTCGGCGATCAGATCGGCGCTGCGGCAGAGCATGAGGGGTCCTCCTGGACTTCGGGGCGTCGGGGCGTCGGTGCGTTCAAGGGGCGGGGGCGAGGGCGGGGGTGACGGTTGGTGCGGTGCGGTCGCGGGCCGGCAGGCCCGCGCCGATGAGCGCCGCGCGGTCGCCGAGTGCGGCGGCCCGTACGGGAGGCGGATCGCCGAGCGGGAAGCCGCGGGCCAGGGCGGCGCGCAGCGGGTCGAGCAGCAGGTCACCGGCGAGGGAGAGGCCGCCGCCCAGTACGAAGGCGGCCGGGTCGAGGAGCACCGCGCAGTCGGTGAGCGCCTCGGCCGGCGCGTCGACGGCCCGGTGCCACACCCGGATCGCGGCGGAGTCGCCCTGCCGTACGGCTCCGGCGATCTCGGCGGCCGGGAGCCGGCGCCCGGTCAGTTCCGCGTAGCCCCGGGTGAGCGCGGTGGCGGAGGCGGCGGTCTCCAGGCAGCCGTGCGAGCCGCAGCCGCAGCGCGCGTCCCCGGCGGCGCGCACCCGCAGGTGTCCGATCTCCGCCGCCCGCCCTGCGCTGCCCGGCAGGGGGACGCCGTCGAGGACGACGGCGCCGCCGACCCCGGTGCCGAGCGCGACGAAGACGAAGCCGGGCAGCCCGCACCCGGCGCCGAGCCGTGCCTCGGCCAGGGCGCCGGCCCGCAGGTCCTGGCCGAGCGCGACCGGCACCGGCACGGCGTCCCGCACCAGGTCGAGCAGGGGGACGTCGCGCCGGCCGGCCGCTGCCGACCGCCGTGCCACGCCGCGCTCCTCGTCGACCGGGCCTAGGGCGTGTTGCGAAAGTTCCGCCTGCCGCGCGACGCCATGCACGCACTCTCGCCGCACCGGGCGAAAGCCCGAGTACGTCCAGTACGAGGGTTTCCGCCCGGCACGCCGGGAGCACGCACCTGACGCCGCGCGGCCCGCCCTTCGGGCGAACGACGGGACTTTCGCAACACGCCCTAGGGCCGCGACGCCGAGCGCGAGCGGGTCGCCGCCGAGGCGGGCGCGCCCGGCGGCGACGATGTCGCGGGCGGCGTCGAGGACGACGGCGACCACCGCGTCCGGTCCGCCGGCCGCCCGGGTGGGCCACCGGCGTTCGTACAGGACGTCGCCGTCGGGGGTGAGCAGGCCCGCCTTCACGGACGTACCCCCGACGTCGACGGCGGCGAGATGGCCGGTCACGAACCGGCCGGCTCGAGGATCACGGAGCGGGTCAGGGCGCGCGGCCGGTCCGGGTCGAGTCCCTTGCGCACGGCGGTGGCCTCGGCGAGGCGCTGCACGCGCACCAGGTCGGCCTGCGGGTCCTCGGGGTGGTCGACGAAGAGCGCGCCGGTGGCGGCGACGTCGGGGCGCAGTCCGTCGGCGTCGGGGCCGAAGTGCCACACGAGGCGGCTGGGCGCGGCGATGGCGATCGGGCCGTGCCGGTACTCCATGGACGGGTACGCCTCCGTCCAGCCCTGGGTGGCCTCCCGCATCTTCAGGGCGGCCTCGCGGGCGATGCCGTGCGCCCAGCCCCGGCCGAGGAAGCTGATCTGCTCCGCGGCGAGCCACTCCTCGGGCAGCGGCGCGTCGAGGGCGGTGCGGACCTGCTCGGCCAGGGGCTCGGCGTCCTCGCCGAGACCGGCCCGCAGCGCGGTGAGCGCGGTCGTGGCGAAGAGGGTCTGCACGACGGACTTCTCGTCCGCGAAGGACAGGTCGAGGATGTGCTCGGCGGCGTCCACGATCGGGGTGGTCAGGTCCGCGGTCAGGGCGACCGCGGGGTACCGGCCGCGCCGGCGGTCGAGGAGTTCGAGCACCTCGGTGGTGGTGCCGGAGCGGGAGATCGCCACCAGCCGGTCGTAGGCGCGCTCGTGCGGGAACTCGGAGGCCGCGAAGTAGTCCGTCTCGCCGAGGCCGCGGCTCTCGCGCAGCACGGCGTACGCCTCGGCCATGAACCAGGAGGTGCCGCAGCCGACGACGGCGACCCGCTCGCCCGGCTCGGGCAGTCCGCTGTCCGGCGCGGCGGCGACGGCCGCGGCCTTGAGCCAGGCGGCGGGCTGACGGGCGATTTCCTCGCCGATGAACGACATGCGTGCTCCTTCAGTGAGCGTGTTGAGCGTATGGACGCGCGGGCGGGTACGGGTGCGGCGCGGGTACGGGGCTGCTTCAGCGGGCCCGGGAGGCCGGGCCGTGGGAGGCCGGGCCCCGGGAGCCCGCCTGGTGGCCCGCGAAGTAGCCGACGGTGTCCGCGTCGAGGGCGGGCACCTCGACGGGCGTGGAGCCGGAGCGCAGGGAGGTGGTGGCGGCCAGTCCCGCCGCGACGGCTTCGCGGGCGGCGACGGGCGAGGTGTCGGTGGCGCCGCCGTGGGCGACGAAGTGCAGGAACTCGCCGACGATGGCCTCGTCGGCGCCCCCGTGCTCGCCGGTCGCGCCCTCGCCGACCGTCAGGGTCAGATCGGCGTCGGGCCGGTAGCCGGTGCGTTCGAGGTTCCAGACCTTGATCACCGGCTCGGCGCCCTCGACGCCGTCGCCGAAGTTCTCCATCCGGCCCTCGTCGCCGATGACCGTGTAGTTGCGCCAGTAGTCGGGGGTGAAATGGCACTGCTGGTAGCTGGTGAGTACGCCGTTGTCGAGGCGGGTCAGCATCATGCTGATGTCCTCCACGTCGATGACGGGGTTGAGGTCGCGCAGGTTCGCGGGCGGCCAGACCCCGGTGTCGAACCAGTCCGTGACCCGTTGCGGCCCCTGCGGCTCGGTGCGGCGGTGCGGATTGGCGCCGTACACGGCGAGGTCGCCCATGGCGGTCACCGTGCGCGAGTAGCCGCCCGCGAGCCAGTGGATCGCGTCGAGGTCGTGTGCTCCCTTCTGCAACAACAGCCCGGCGGTCCTGGCCCGTTCAGCATGCCAGTCCTTGAAGTAGTAGTCGCCGCCGTGGCCGACGAAGTGCCGGCACCACACCGCGCGCACCCGGCCGATCGTGCCCGCGTCGATCAGCGCCCGCATCCGGCGCAGGACCGGCAGGTGGCGCAGGTTGTGGCCGACGTACAGCCGGGTGCGGGTGCGGGCGGCGGTCGTCAGCATGCGGTCGCAGTCGGCGAGGTCGACCGCGAGGGGCTTCTCGACGAAGACGGCGACGCCCGCTTCGAGGAAGAACAGGGCGGGGCCGGTGTGCGCGTCGTCGGGGGTGAGGACGAACACGGCGTCGAGGTCGTCGGCGAGCATGTCCTCGTACGCCTCGTGGACGCGGACGCCGGGGCCGAAGAGCCGGCGGGCGTCGGCGCGGCCGCGTTCGGCCGGGTCGGCGCAGGAGACCACGCGGGCGGTGCCGGGGCGGTCGGCCAGGGTGGCGAGCAGCGCGCGCTGGCCGACGCCGACGACGCCGACGCGCAGTTCGGTGGATGACGGTACGGGCATGGCTCACCCCTTCGTTCCGGACAGGGCGATGCCCTCGACCACTCGGCGCTGGAGGATGACGAAGACGAGCAGCACCGGCAGCGTGGCAAGGAGTGAACCCGCCATGATGACCGGGTAGTTGGTCAGGTAGGTGCCCTGGAGCGAGGCGAGGCCGACGCTGAGGGTCATCTTGGAGCTGTCGGTGTTGACCACGAGCGGCCACAGCAGGTCGTTCCAGGACCAGATCATGGTCAGGATGCCCAGCGCGACGAGTCCGGGGCGGGCCAGCGGCAGCATGACGCTCCAGAAGATCCGCAGCGGTCCCGCCCCGTCGAGCCGGGCCGCCTCCTCCAGTTCCTTGGGCAGCCCGAGGAAGAACTGGCGCAGCATGAAGGTGCCGAAGGCGCTGAACATGCCGGGCAGGAACAGCGCGGGCAGAGTGTTGAGGAGGTGCAGGTTCTGGATGATCTCGTACTGCGGGATGATCAGGAGCTGGCTCGGTACGAGCAGGACGGACAGGAAGACACCGAAGGCGATCTTCCGGCCCGGGAACTCCAGGCGGGCGAAGGCGTAGGCGGCCATCGAGCAGAACAGGAGCTGTCCCGCGGTGCGGGCCAGCGCGTTGAGGACGCTGTTGGCCAGCATGTGCCCGAACGGCATGGCGTCGAAGACGTCGCCGTAGTTGGAGAAGCGCCAGCTCTCCGGCAGGAAGGTCAGCGGTACGTGGGTGGACTCGCCGAGCGTCTTGAACGAGGTCAGCAGCTGCCACAGGAAGGGGCCCGCGAGCACCACGGCGGCGACGACCAGCAGGGCGTGCGCGCCGATCGGTCCCCAGCGCAGCCGGCGCCGGGCGGGCGCGGTCCGTACGGCGTCAGACATAGTGCACCCACTTCTTCTGGAGCCGGAACTGCACGGCCGTGATGAGGACGATGATCACCAACAGCAGGAAGGCCAGCGCGGCGGCGTAGCCGCGGTCGTTGGTGAGGAAGGCGTCCTGGTAGAAGAGGTAGAGCACCGAACGTGTCTGCGGCAGCGCCGGGTTGGTCTTGCCGACCATCACGTAGACCAGGTCGAAGGTCTGCAACGAGCCGATCACCGAGGTCACCGAGACGAAGAACATCGTGGGGCTGAGCAGCGGCAGGGTGATGGAGAAGAACTGCCGTACCGGGCCCGCGCCGTCGAGTTCGGCCGCCTCGTAGAAGTGCCGGGGCAGGGCCTGGAGACCGGCCATCAGGATGACCATGTTGTAGCCGACCGTGGACCAGATGCCGACCACCGCCACGGCGACCAGCGCGGTCTTCGGATCGCTGATCCAGTACGTGCCGTGCACGCCGACCTTGCCGAGCAGGAAGTTCACGATGCCGTAGTCGCCGTTGTACAGCCACCGCCAGATCGCGGCGACGGCCGCCGGCATGGTCACCACGGGCAGGAACATCAGCGCGCGGTAGACGCTGACGCCCTTGCGTCCCGGCCGGGCGAGCACGGA
This sequence comes from Streptomyces sp. NPDC059785, assembly GCF_042732375.1. NCBI lineage: Bacteria > Bacillati > Actinomycetota > Actinomycetes > Kitasatosporales > Streptomycetaceae > Streptomyces > Streptomyces sp. NPDC059785. The sequence continues at coordinate 143,946 of NZ_JBHWHV010000003.1, read as the reverse complement.
GGCCAGCAGCAGCGAGACGGGGATGCCGAGCAGTCCGAACAGGGTGTACAGCAGGGTGTTGACCAGGGCCGACCTCAGGTCCGGGTCGTCCAGCATCCGCTGGTAGTTGTCCAGGCCGCTGAAGCTGTGCCCGCCGAAGGCGCCCCAGGTGGTGAAGGAGTAGTAGAAGGTCTGCACCGTGGGCCAGAGGTAGAACACCCCGAGTCCGACGGCCGTGGGGCCGAGGAAGAACAGGGCCCACAGGCTGTTCACCGTCTTCGGGCCGAGCCCTTTGCGGCGTACGGGCGCGGGCCCCGCGCCGTCCTTGCCGTTCCCGCCGCCCTTGCCGCCGCTGCCGTCCCTGCGGACGGCGCCGGCGGCCCGGGGGCCCGCTGCCGTGCTCGTCACCCCTGCTCCTTGGCGAGGGCGGCGTCCATCTGCTTCGCCAGTTCCTTCGCGGCCTTGTCGACCGGCTCGCTGCCGTTCCACGCCTTGGTGAGCTGTGCGAGCTCCAGGGTGTTCCACGCGGCGGTGTTGCCGGAGACGGGCAGCGGGACGGCGTAGTCGAGCTGGTCGAGGAAGTTCTGGAGGTGGAGCTTCGGGTGGGCCTTGAGCCAGGCGTCCTGGGTGCCGTCGTAGGCGGGGATGACCGTGCCGGTGCTCGCGGCGATCTCGGCGGCCTCCTTCGAGCCGAGGAACTGCTCGAACTTCTCCGCCTCGGTCTTGTGCGAGGACTTCGCGGACACGACGTTGGCGACGCCGTGGATGACGGTCGCCCGCTTCTCTCCCTCGGGCAGCACGCTGACGTCGACCGAGTCCTTGATGGCGTCGTTGGCGTCGAAGCGCACGGCGTCCCAGGAGCCGCCCCAGAACATGGCGATCTTGCCGGACTCGAACATGTCGATCGGCTGGGTGTCCGTCATCTGCTTCAGCGTCGGCGACACCTTGTCGTCGATCAGGTCCGTCCAGAACTTCAGGCCCTCGATCGTCCTGGCGTCGCCGTACCCGGACTTCTTGCCGTCGGCCGATATCACCGAGCCGCCCGCCTGGGCGATCGTGTCGTACCAGCCCTCCTGGCCGGTCAGCGTCGCGCCGATGCCGTAGACGTCCTCGGCCGGGTCGGTGAGCTTCTTCGCCGCCTGCTGGAAGTCGCTCCAGGTCCAGTCGGAGTCGGGGTAGTCGACACCCGCCGCGTCGAAGAGCTTCTTGTTGTACCAGAGCCCGACGGTGTCCATGTCCTTCGGCAGCCCGTACAGCTCGTCCTTGTACGTGTACAGGTCGACCAGCGACTCCGGGTACACCGAGGTGTCGGTCTTCAGGGAGGACAGCGGTTCGAGCATGCCGTTGGACGCGTAGAGCTGGAAGTTGGGGCCGTTCATCCAGAACACGTCCGGTGCCTGGCCGCCGCCCGCCGCGGTCTGCAGCTTGGTGAAGTACTGCTCGTACGGCGTCTGCTGCACCGTCACCTCGATCTTCGGGTTCTTCTTCTCGAAGGCCGCGATGATCTTCTTGACGGTCGGTACCTGGGTGACGTCCCAGACCCCGTAGGTCAGCGACACCTTGCCGTCCGCCGACGTGGACTCCCCGCCGCCGCACGCCGCCAGCGACATGAGCATCGCCGCGGCGCCCGCCGCGACCGTCAGCTTCCTACTACGCATGTGGTTCTCCCTGCATTTCCCCTGCATCGGGCCCCGATCGGGCTGGTGACCAGGCCGCCCCGCCGCCGTGGTTGCCATGACGATAGGTGCTTACAAGTGCTCGATCAATGGCAGTAATGAGCACTTGCGTGCACTACTGCTACGATCCGGTAACGCAGTCGGAGGTTCGTACCGTGGGGGAATTCGCATGAACCGTTACGCCCGCATCAACGCGCTGCTCGACGCGGTGGCCGCCGCGGGACATGTCGACGTCGACGGTCTGGCCAGGCAGTTCGGGGTCTCGCCGACCACGATCAGACGCGATCTGAACCATCTGCACGAGCAGCAGCTCGTCACCCGCACCCGCGGCGGGGCCGTGGCCACCACCGTCAACTACGACCTGCCCATCCGCTACCGGCGGGCCAGCCGGGGATCGCAGAAGGAGCGCATCGGGCAGGCCGCCGCCGCTCTCGTCGGACCCTTCGACATCGTCGGCATCAACGGCGGGACGACCACCACCGAGGTGGCCAGGGCGCTCGCCGAACGGGAGGTCCCGGAGTACGCCCAGGGCCCCGAGCGGCTGACCATCGTCACCAACGCCATCAACATCGCGGGCGAGCTCACCGTCCGCCGGCACGTGAAGCTCGTGGTGACCGGCGGGGTCTCACGGCTTCAGTCCTTCGAGCTGACCGGGCCGCTCGCCTTTGACACCCTCGCCCAGATGGATCTCGACCACGCGGTGCTCGGCGTCGACGCCTTCGACCCCGCGTACGGAGCCAAGGCGCTGGACGAAGAGGAGGCGCGCATCAACAAGTTGATGGCGCGTCAGGCCCGGAAGGTGATCGTCGTCGCCGACAGCACCAAGCTCACGGCACGGGCCTTCGCCCGGATCTGCCCGCTGTCCGACATCGACTGCTTCATCACCGACACCGACGCCCCGGCGGAGTCGCTGGCCATGATCAGGGACGGGGGTGTGGAGGTCGTGGCGGTGTGAGCGGCGCGGTCACGGGCGGGTGCGAACGCCCGCCCCCGGCTCGCGCACCATGAGGACGTCGACCGGGTCCTCGGTCTCGGTCACGAAGCCGTGGCGCTCGTAGAGCCGGCGGGCCGCGCTGCCCTGGAGGACGTTGAGCGCGACGGTCACGCCCCGCGCGTCCGTCCGTGCGAGGAGCGTACGCAGGACGGCGGAGCCCAGTCCCCGGCCCTGGTGGGACGGCGCGAGGTAGAAGTGCTCGAGCCATTGCCGGTCACCTGCGGGGCGGACCGCGACGCAGCCCGCGAGAGCGCCGCCGGCCATGACGACCGAGGTCTCCCCCGGGGCGAAGCGGTCCCGCAGCCGCTGCCGCACCCGGTGCTCGTCGTAACGTCCGAGCCGTTCCAGGTCCGGGCGCATGACCACGGCACGCAGCTCGACGAGCGCCTCCAGGTCGGCGGCCACCGCGGGACGCAGCGTCCAGCCGGCGGCGTGCGTGACCCCTCGAAGGGACAGGGACGGGTCCGGTATGCCGCCCTCCGCGTCTGCCCGCCCGCTCTCCTCCGTCACTCCAGCGCCCATGACCGGGAGTATGCCAGCCCGTCCGCTCCGGCCGTCGTCCTCCCCCGCGCGCCTCTGCTCACGCCCCGGTGACGGGCGTCGGCTGGGCCAGGACCAGGGTGAGGTCGTCGGCCACGGAGGCGTTCTCCGTGTGTGCGTGCAGGAGGGCGAGCAGGTCGTCGAGGGCCTGGTCGAGGGTGGGGGCCCGCAGCGCGGTGCGGGCGCGGGCGTCGAGGGGGAAGAAGACGCCGTCCGGATCGCGGGCCTCGGTGAGGCCGTCGGTGTGCAGCAGCAGCCGCTGGTCCGGGAGGAAGCAGACGCGCTGGAGGCAGGGGTCGGGTCCCAGGCCGAGGGGCGGTGAGATCTGTGGGGGGAAGAGTTGTTCGAGGCGGCGGGCGATGCGCAGGGGCGGCGGGTGACCGCAGTTGACCAGGCGGACCTCGTGCGGGCGGAAGTCGGCGACGAGGAGGGTGACGAAGTCCTCCGCGCCCAGGACCGGTGCGATCCGGTCGTCGAGGGCCCTCGCCAGCCGGACCGGGTCGGCCTCGGTGACGGCCAGGGAGCGGGCCGCGCCGAGCACTTCGGCGGCCAGCGGAGCGGCGGCGGTGCCGTGCCCCCGGACGTCGCCGATGATCAGACGCGGCCCGGCGGCGGTGCGTAAGGCCTCGTACAGATCACCGCCGAGCCGGGCGCCCGCGGCGGGGCAGGCGCGGACCGACAGCACGAGGGACGCCTCGGCCATCGGCAGCAGTCGGCCGCGGTCCGCGCACACTCGTCCCCCTCGGCCTCGTCCATCGGGACCCGCCTCCCCGCGACTCCACCGGTCCGCTGTAGCGCGGCACTCTTCCACCCCCGGCACGCCCCGTGCCCGGTACCGCCGAACTGCCGCGCGCGGCACCCCGCATCTGCTAGCACCGGAGGGCACACAGGCGGAACTCGGGGTGGTACGGGGAAGGGGATGACCGGGATGACGCTGGAGCCACGGCGGGTGGGGAACCTGCCGGACGAGGTGAACCGGCTGGTCGGGCGGCGGTCGGAACTGGCGCAGGTGACACGGACGGTACGGCGGTCGCGGCTGGTGACGCTGACCGGGGTCGGCGGGGTGGGCAAGACCCGGCTGGCACGGCAGGCGGCGAGCGAACTCCAGCCGCGGTTCGCCGACGGGGCGTGGTGGGTGGAGCTGTCCCCGCTGAGCGACGGCCAGGCGCTGCCCTACGCGATCGCCGACGCGCTGCCGCTGGCCGACCAGACCAACCGGCCCATGCTCGACGTGATCGCCGAGTACTTCACCGGCCGGGACACCCTGCTCGTCCTGGACACCTGCGAGCATCTCGTCGAGGACTGCCGGGAGGCGGTGGCGGCGCTGCTGGCCGTGGCGCCGGGCCTGCGCGTCCTGACCACCAGCCGCCGCCCGCTGGGCTTCGCCACCGAGGAGGTGCTCGCCCTCGATCCGCTCCCGCTGGCCGCCGACGACGCCCCGGAGGCGGACGGGACGGAGGCGGACGCGGTGGTGCTGCTGGCCGACCGCGCCGCCCTGGCGGTGCCCGGCTTCACCGTCACCGACACCAACCGGGCCGGTGTGAACGCCCTGTGCCGCCGACTGGAAGGGCTGCCGCTGGCCATCGAACTGGCCGCGGCGCGGCTGCGCGAGCTGCCCCTGTCCGAGCTGAACCGGCGGCTCGCCGACCGCTACGCCGTCCTGGGCGACACCAGCGACGAGGACTGCGAGGCGGAACCGCCCTGGCACCAGGCGCTGCGCACCGCCATCGGCTGGAGCCACCAGCTGTGCACCCCGGCCGAACGGCTGGTGTGGGCACGGCTGTCGGTGTTCGCCGGGTCGTTCGACGCGACGGCCGCCTGCCGGGTGCTGGCCGACGAGAGCCTGCCCGCGGAACAGGTGCCGGGGCTGCTGGCCGCGCTCGTGCAGAGTTCCGTCCTGGAGTGGGTGCCCACCGGGGGCGGCGAGCGGTACCGGATGCTGGACACCCTCCGTGAGTTCGGTGCCTTCTGGCTGCACGGCCTGGGTGAACAGGACGCGGTGCGCCACCGGCACCGGCGGTACTACCAGGCGCTGGCCCACGAGGCGGAGGCGGCGTGGATGGGCCCGGACCAGATCACCTGGTACGAGCGGACGGTCGTCGAGCACGCCAACCTCCGCGTCGCGCTGGCCCGTTGCCTCGCCGAGAAGGACGGACCGGCCGCGCTGGACCTGGGCGGAACCCTGTGGTTCTTCTGGTACGGCTGCGGCTTCGGCAAGGAGGGCCAGCACTACCTGGAGCAGGCACTCGCCCTGGACGCCCCCGGGCCGCTGCGCGCCAAGGCCCTGTGGTCCTGCGGCATGGCCGCCTTCGCCCACGGCGACACCGGGACCAGCCTGCGCCTCGCCGAGGAGTTCCGTACGAGCGTGGCGGACGACCCCGACGAGACCGCCGCCGTGGCCGCCGCGGTCCTGGAGGCCGCCAGTCTCACGGTGCTCGGCCGGCAGTCACCGGTGCTCGCGCTGCTCGACCCCGTCCTGCGCGGCCGCCCGGCCGGCGGGCGGTACGACGCGGCCTGGTTCCTGGCCCGGATGGCCCGTGCGTTCGCTCTCGTCCACCTCGGCCGGTTCGCCGACGCCGCGGTGGACGCCAGGACCGGCCGCGCCGAATGCGCCCGCCTCGGCGAGACCTGGGTCCGCACGTACGGCGACTACGTCTGTGCCCTCGCCGAACTGGGACAGGGGCGGCTGAAGGAGGCCGCCGCCCATGCCCGCACCGCCATCGACGGCAAGCAGCGCCTGCACGACAGGACCGGCATCGCCGTCACCACCGATCTGCTCGCCGCCGCGACGATCGCCTCGGGGCACGCCGAGCGGGGGGCCCGTATCCTCGGCGTCGCGGACCGGGTCTGGCGGACGGTCGGTACCCCGCAGCTGGGCTCCCCCGACCTGATGGCCGCCCGCGCGGCCAGCGAGGCACAGGCCCGCGCCGCCATCGGGGACGACGCCTACGAGCTCGCCTTCCAGGCCGGATACGACACCGACCCGGACACCGGCATCGCCTACGCCCTCGCCCCGCACACCCCCGACAACTGACCCCCGCCCGAACCCGCGACCGGCACGCCGGGTCACCCTTAGGACACGACCACCACTTCAGGAACACGCCCACGGATCACCATCCGCGCCGGATACGACACCGACCCGGACACCGGCATCGCCTACGGCCTCGCCCCGCACACCCCGACAACTGACCCCCGCCCGGACCCGCGACCGGCACGCCGGGTCACCCGTGGGGCACGACCGCCACTTCGAGGACAACGCCAACGAGCTCACCATCCACGCCGGATACGACACCGACCCGGACACCGGCATCGCCTACGGCCTCGCCCCGCACACCCCCGACAACTGACCCCCGCCCGGACCCGCGACCGGCACGCCGGGTCACCCGTGGGGCACGACCGCCACCGGGCAGTCCGCGTGGCGGACGGCGGCGTGAGTGACGAGGCCCAGGCGGGGGCTGTGCGGGTCCTCGGGGCGGCGGCGGCCGACGACCAGCAGGCCCGCCCCGCTCGCGGCCCGCGCCACGGCCGTCGCGGGCCGGTCCGCCACCACGGTCGGCGCGACCTCCACGTCCGGGTACTTCTCGCGCCACACCTCGAGCACGGCCTCCAGGAACCCCAGCCATTCACCGGCCTGCCGCGGACCGTCGACCAGACCGATGTCGCCCGCGCCCAGGCCGAGCGGGCCGGGCGCGCGCCAGGCGTGGACGACGCGCAGCCGGGCGTGGCGCAGCCGGGCCGTCTCGAAGGCGAAGTCGACGACCTCGTCGCAGGGGTCGCCGACGTCCAGGGCGAGCACCACGTCACGGTGGCGGGTACGGACCGAGCCGCTGCCGTCGGCCGCGGGCAGGTGCTCGTCCTCCGGGGTCTCGCCCGCCCGCACCAGGACGACCGGACGCACGGCCCGCGACACCACCCCGAGCGCGACGGAACCGACGCGGAAGCCGGTGAAGCCGCTCAGTCCACGCGATCCCAGCACCAGCAGGCCGGCCTGTCCGGCCGCCTCCAGCAGGGTGCCGGTCACCGGGCCCGCCGCCTGTTCCGCTTCGACGCGGACGTCCTGGCACCCGGCGCGGACGTGTGCCTCCGCCTCACGCAGCACGCGCCGTCCTGCCGCGCCCGCGCTCTCGTCGCGCCTGCCGCGCGCCGTCCGGTCGGTGACCTGGACCAGGCGGAGCCGGGTCCCTCGCCGTACGGCCTCGCGTGCCGCCCATCCGGCGGCGGCCAGGCTCTCGGCGGATCCGTCGACTCCGACGGCAACGGGCGGCAGCATCACGACACCTCCGGTGTCCTGGACTTCTCGGTCGCTCCCAGCGTCGCGCGGCGGCCGGAGGCCGGGAAGATGCCGTCCGGGTCCGCCCGCCGGGCCGTTCAGCCCCCGTCCGGCACCGTCACGCGGGGTTCCGCGGCCGCGTCACCGGTACCCGCCACACCAGCGTCGTACCGCCGCCGGCCGGGCTGTCCACCTCGAGCCGGCCGCCGAGCTGCCCGGCCCGCTCCGCCATGTTGTGCAGGCCGCTGCGGTGGACGTCCGGTGCGATGCCCACGCCGTCGTCGCCCACCGTCAGCCGCAGTTCGCGTCCGTCGGTGGTCAGCGCCACCTCCGCGCGGTGGGCGCGCGCGTGCCGGACGACATTGGTCAGCGCCTCGGACAGCACGGCGACCACGTGGTCGGCGATCTCCCTGGGCACGTCGGTGTCGATCAGCCCCTCCATGCGGACGCTGGGGGCGAAGCCGAGGACCGGCGCGGCCTCGCCGACCAGCCGTACGGCGCGGGCGCGCAGTCCGCTGTCGGCCGTACCGTCACGCGTCCGCAGCCCGAAGATGGCGGACCTGATGATTTTGATGGTCTCGTCGAGGTCGTCGACGGCGCGCAGCACCCGCTCCGAGGCCTCCGCGTGCTCGATGAAGCGTCCGGCGCTCTGCAACGTCATACCGGTGGCGAACAGCCGCTGGATGGCCAGATCGTGCAGGTCCCTGGCGATGCGGTCGCGGTCCTTCAGCACCGCGATCTCCTCGGCGTCCCGCCGGCGTTCGGCCAGTTCCATCGCGATGGCCGCCTGCGCCGCGAACACCTGGAGGGGCTCGGACTCCTTGTCCGTGAACGGCGGCTGCCCGGCCTGCCGCACCAGCAGGACGACACCGCGTACGCCGTCGGGGCCGGACCCGATGGGCACGGCCACGGCCGGGCCGAGGCCGGTGAACCGTTCGGGCCCCGCCGGGACCCGTTCGTCCCGGGTGACGTCGGTGCTGGTGGCGGCGGTGGCCCGGGTGAACACCTCGCCGATCAGGCTGCCCTCGACGGGCAGCACGAGGCCGCGCAGGCTCTCCGCCCCCTGGCCGAGGGCCAGTTCCACCGTGAGGGAGGCCGTGTCCTTGACCGGCATGGCGACCACGGCCAGGGCGGCGCCCGCGATGTCCCGGGCGCGCTCGGCGATCAGGCCGAGGACCTCGGCGCGTTCGCCGCCGGACATCAGCCGGTGGGTGATCTCCGCGTTGGCCTGCAACCAGCGTTCGCGCAGCCGGGACTTGGCGTAGAGGCGGGCGTTGTCGATGGCGACACCGGCGGCCACGGCCAGCGTCGCGAGGACCGACTCGTCCTCCTCGTCGAACTGCGCCCCGCCCCGTTTCTCGGTCAGGTACAGATTGCCGAAGACCTGGTCGCGCACCCGGATCGGGACACCGAGGAAGGTGTTCATCGGCGGGTGGTGCTCCGGGAAGCCGTACGAGGCCGGGTGCTGGGAGAGTTTCGCGAGGCGCAGCGGCTCCGGGTGCCGGATCAGCTCCCCGAGGATGCCGTGGCCCTCGGGGTAGGGGCCGATGCGGGCGATCTGCTCCTCGGTGACCCCGACGGTGTGGAACGCGGACAGGCGCCTGCCGTCGGGGCCGATCACGCCGAGCGCGGCGTACTCGGCGTCGACCAGCGCCGCGGCGGCCTCCACGATGGAGCGCAGCGCCTGCTCCAGGTCCAGTTCGCGGCCCACCGCGAGGACCGCCTCCAGCAGGCTGTGCACCCGGTCGCGGGTACCGCGGGCGGCGTCGAGTCTGGTCTGGAGCTCGTCCAGCAGATCGTCCAGCCTCAGGTGCGGCAGCGGTACCCGGACTTCCTCACGGCCTTCCACCCGCCCTCCTCCAGCTCCCCCTAGACACGCGGACACCGGCCGGCCGGTCCCCGCACGGCTCACGGTAGTGGCCGCCGCCCGGCGAAGGTACCGGATCAAGCCGGGCGGCCGGCCCGCCGCCCCCGCCCGCGCACAACGCGCCACGCGTGAGGGCCGACCGGCACCACGGCCGGGACCAACGGCACCAGCGCGGGGGGACGGTGCGGGGGACAGTGGAGCCAGGAGCGGCGCCGGTCCCCCGCGGTGCCGCTCCGCCCGTACCGCGTGCAGTCGCCGTACCGCCGTATCCCGCGGGTGCGGCGGACGGCCGCCCTCGGCCGCCGGGACAGGCGGCCGCGAGTCTCATACGTAGGGGATTGCGCCATGATCGACCACGAGAAGCCGTCCGCACCCGCCGGCCGGCGCAGGAGCAGCAGGCTGGACAGCGGCGAGGCGCTGCGGCTGCTGGGCAGTGTGCCGCTGGGCCGGATCGTCTTCACCCGGCACGCGCTGCCGACCGTCCGCCCGGTCAACCACGTGCTGGTCGACGGCGACATCGTCATCCGCACCCACGAGGGCGCCGCTCTGACCCCGCACGCCCGGCAGGCCGACGGCGCCGGGGTCGTCGTCGCCTACGAGGCCGACGCCATCGACCCCGACACCCACCTCGGCTGGAGCGTGGTGGTCACCGGCTACGCGCATCTGGTGACCGATCCCAGGGAACGCGCGCGGTTCAAGGCGATGCTGGTCCCCTGGGTGGACGAGGTCATGGACGTCGCCGTCCGTATCCGCCCCCATCTGGTGACGGGCATCAGGCTGACCGCCGCCCCCGGGACCGGCCGGACCGCGGGCACGGACTGCGAGTCGCCGGCGTACTGACGAGCCGGTGAGCCGGCGTACTGAAGAACTGATGAGGCGGTGAGCCGGCGTACCGATGAGGCGGTGAAAAGGTCCCAGGGCCGGGCGGGGCCCTGGGACCGGTCGGCGGGAGGCCGGGCTACGTGCGCGTCAGTTCGCCCGCGACGCGCTCCGCCCACCTCTCGATCGCGGTGAAGTCCCGGAAGTCGCCGCCCTTCCCGGAGCGCAGGATCATCCGGGCCGTCCGGCCCTTCGCGCCCTCTTCGAGACAGCCGCCGAAGGTGACGTGCTCCCTGACGTCCAGCCGGGCGATCGCCCGCCGCACACCGCGCACGGGCGGGATCTCCCGCTCCGAGGCCGACGGGTCGAGCGGCCCGCTGCTGAAGAAGTACAGCGGCCGGACGCCGAGTTCACCGCCGTAGCGGCGGACGAAGCGCCGGGCGTCCCGGTGCCAGCGGCCGGTGTACAGGGCGCCGCCGACCACCACGGCGCCGTATGCCGCCACCCCCTCGACGGAGCGGGCGGGCAGCGTCTCCACCGTCAGTCCTGCCTTGCGCAGGACGTCCGCGACGGCCTCGGCGATCCGTGCCGTCGATCCGTTCGTCGTGCCGTACGTGACCAGGACGGAACCGGTCATGTCCGTACGCCTCCTTCCTCGCCTCTCGTACTTCGCATCACGGTCCGCGCGGCCGGGCGGCGGCAGCGGTTCAGGTCGTCGCGGACGACCGTGCCGGACGGCGTGGTCGTGGCGCCGGGCGGCGGCGGCACGGCCGGAGCGGTCCCGGTACGGCCGGTCCGGCGTCGAGCAGATGGTGGGCGGCGAGCCGCTGGGACACCCGGTCCGCCGGCCCGTGCCCGGTTCTCCGGCCGGGCATCCCGCTCACGCCCGCTCGGGTACGACGGCGACCGGGCAGGCGGCGTGGTGCAGGACCGCGTGGACCACGCCGCCGAGCCGCGGGCCGCTGTCTCCCGGGCCGCGCCGGGCGCCGACGACCAGCAGGTCCGCGTCGTGCGACGCGGCCAGGAGGACATGGCCCGCCGCGCCTTCGGCGGTGCGCCGGTGCACCCGTACCCGTGCCGGTGCGTCGCGCAGCGCCTCCTCCAGCGTCTCGGCGGCCCGCTGCTCGTGCAGCCGGGCCGGCTCCCCCACGAGCAGCGGGTGGTCGGTGCTCTCGTGCGCGGGACAACGCCAGGCCCGTACGGCCTCCAGGCGGACGCCGCGCGACTCGGCCTGGCGCAGCGCGAAGCGGGCCGCCGCCGAGTCCGCCGGGTGCTCCCCGACGCCGAGGAGGACGCGGCCGTGCGCCCCGGCGCGGGTCCGGTCGCCGCGCAGCACGATCACCGGGCAGTCCGCGCGGGCCGCCACGGCCAGGCTGACGGAGCCGAGCAGCAGCTCCGCGAGGCCGTTGCGGCCCCGGGTGCCGAGGACGAGGGCCGAGGCGTCGTGCCCGGCCCGCACCAGGGCGTGCCCGGGTTCACCGGGCAGGACGTCCGTGGTGACCTTGACGCCGGCCTGGCGGCGGTGGGCACGGCGCGCGGCGGCGTCGAGGATGTCCTCGGCCCGTCCCGTTCCCGGTGACCGGGTCAAGTGGTCCGTGCGCTCGATGTCCTGGCGGTGATCCTCCGGCGCGGCGTGCACCAGCCGGAGCGGCAGCTCGCGCCGGGCGGCCTCGTCGGCCGCCCAGTCGACGGCGCGCAGACTGGGCTCGAAGCCGTCGACGCCCACGACGAGCGGCGATCCCATCGCCCTCACCGTCCCGCGCCGGGAGGCTTGCGGACGACCGGGCCGCCGCCCGGGGCTCGTGCGGCCGCTTCTCTGATGGCTTCCATGGGTGACTCCTCGGGTGGGGTGACGTGTCAGTCGTGGGCGACGACGGCGACGGGGGCGGTGGCGTGGTGCAGGACGGCGTGGGTGACGTGCCCGATGTGCGCGCCGAGCGGGCGGTGGCGGATCCGGCGGCCGACGACGACCAGCGAGGCCGCGCGGGACGCCTCGGCCAGGACGACCGCGGGGCTGCCGTAGCGGCACTCCTCGACGATCTCCACGTCCGGGTACTTCCGCCGCCACGGGACGAGGGCCTCGGTCAGCGCCGCCGCCGCGCGCCTCGCGAGCTCACCGTGCAGTTCCGGGTCGGCCGGGAGCGCGTAGGCGTAGGAGGGCGGCGGGTTCCAGGCGTGCACGACACGCAGCGGCGCGGCTCTGCGTACGGCGGCGGCGAAGGCGAACTCCAGCAGCGCGCCGTCCGCGTGCGCGACGTCGAGGCCGAGCACGACGGGCCGGAACGACGCCTCGACGGACGGGACGCCCGCCGGGTCCGGCTCGTGCTCGTCGGCGGCCTGTTCGCCCTCGCGGACCAGCACCACCGGGCATTCGGTGCGCGCGACGACGGCCAGGCCGACGGAGCCGAGCAGGAAACCGGCGACGCCGCCGAGCCCGCGCGAGCCCACGACCAACAGCTCCGTCGTTCTCGCCGCCTCGCACAGCGCCTCGCCCGCACGCCCCGTGACATGCTCGCCCGTCACCTCCAGGCCGGTGTGGCGCAGCCGCAGTCCCGCGGCGGAACCGCGGGCGGTGCGCCCGGTCCACTGCTGCCGCGTCTCGGCCCCGAGCAGCGGGGCCTGGGCCACGGGGTCGGGCACCGGCTCCCAGACCTGGAGGAGCTTCAACGGCAGACCGCGCGACTTCGCCTCGCGGGCCGCCCACTCGGCGGCGGCCCGGCTCTCCGGCGAACCGTCGAAACCTACGGTGATGGTGCGCACCACGGTCCTTCACCTCGAAGGGGGGATCCGAGGAGGGATCCGCTCCCAGCGTCCCGTCGGCGGGGCGGCGGGTGCAGGGGCCAATGGTCCCCTCCCGGGGCCACTGGTCCCGTGCCGCGGCCGACCGGCCATTCCCCGCCGCGCGGCCCCGAAGTCCCGTGCCCGAGTGGCCCGGCCGACGGGCCGAGTGGCCCCTGTTCCGCTCCGGCCGCCCGGCCCACGCTGGCCGTGGCAGTCCGTACGATCCGACGCAGGAGGCACGCCGTGAACGCCCCGCCCGCCCTCACCACGATCCGCTCCCTGCCCGCCGAACACCGCGAACGGCTCATGGCTCTGGCCCGGGAAGTGTCCATTCCGCAGGGGACGCGCCTGTTCCTCGAAGGTGCGCGCGCCGACCGTTTCTGGATCATCCGCACCGGCGTGGTCGAGCTGGACATGCGGGTGCCCGGCCGGCGTCCGGCGGTCATCGAGAGTCTGGGCCACAACGACCTGGTCGGCTGGTCCTGGCTCTTCGCCCCGCACACCTGGCACTTGGGCGCCACGGCGACGACACCGGTACGGGCCCACCGGTTCGACGCGGCGGCCGTCCGCGCCGCGTGCGAGGACGATCCCGTCCTGGGCCGTGAGATCGGCCAGTGGGTGGGTCAGGTGCTGGCGCACCGGCTCCGCTCGGCGCGGACGCGACTGCTGGACCTGTACGCACCGTACGGCGCGGGCAGCCCCGTCTGAGCGGGCGGCACGCACCACGCACGGGCGGGCACGCCGCACCATACGCGGGTGGCCAGGGGGGCCGACCGGCCCTGGTGCATCCGGTCGCCTCGGGTGATGATCCTTTCCGAGAGCCCGCAAGCCCGAACCTCACGGGGAGAACGAGGGGTCCAGATGACCGAGACACCCGCCTTCACCGCGGAGCACCCCATCAGGGTGTTCCTGCTGGACGACCACGAGGTCGTCCGGCGCGGTCTGGCCGACCTGCTCGACTCCGAGCCGGACATCACGGTGGTCGGCGACGCCGACACCGCCGAACACGCCCTCGTCCGCGGTCCGGCCCTGCGCCCGCACGTCGCCGTCCTCGACATCCGGCTGCCCGACGGCGACGGCATCTCGGTCTGCCGGGAACTGCGCAGCAGAATGCCGGAGCTGGCCTGTCTGATGCTGACGTCGTTCGACGACGAGGAGGCCCTGCTCGATGCGATCATGGCCGGTGCCTCGGGTTACGTCCTCAAGCAGATCAAGGGCTCCGACCTGGTCTCGGCGGTGCGCACCGTCGCCTCGGGCCAGTCGATGCTGGACCCCGCGACCACGGCCCGGCTGATGCGCTCGCTGCGCGCGGACCCCGCCCAGCCCCCGGCCGTGCCCTCCGAGCTGGCGGGCCTGTCCCCCCGTGAGCGGGACATCCTCGCCCTGATCGGCGACGGGCTGACGAACCGTGAGATCGGCGAGAAGCTGTATCTGTCGGAGAAGACGGTCAAGAACCACATCTCCCGGCTGCTGGCCAAGCTGGGGGTGCAGCGCCGCGTCCAGGCGGCGGTGATCGCCTCGCAGCTCGAACAGAACCCGGGGCCGGGGTCGGGGGCGGGCGATCGCCCGGCTAGGTGACGGGGGCGGGGCCAGGACCGGAGGCGGGCTCGGGGTCGGGATCGGGAACGGGCCCGGGAGCGCCGAGGACTTCCCTCAGCCGGTCGCAGACGCGCTCGGTCTCCGCCGTCTCGGGCACGTTACCGGCCCGGCCCATGGCCACCTGGAGCGCGGGGCCGAAGGCGTCGAAGCGGGCCCGGTCCGCCGCCCGTACCGGCTGGACGACGAAGTGGAGATGGCCGGGGACCCCGCCGGCGTGCGACCACAGGCACACGTACACCTGCTCCGGCTCGGTCACCTCGGTGACGGCGGCACTCACCCGCTGGAGCAGCGGCCCCAGTTCGCCCGTCTCCCGCGCCGTCAGATCGGCGACGTGCAGCACGTGCCGGGCCGGCTTGACCACGACGGTGCCGAGCCCCAGCGGTCCGACGCAGTGCTCGACGACCCAGGAACCGGTCGACAGCACGGTGCCTCCCGGCAGCGGAGCCCGGCCGGACATCAGATCGCACGCCATGCACCCGTCACTCATACGCGGATACTACGTCCGGCCTACGGGGGCCCGTCCGGGATACCAGGCAGGACTACGTCCGGCGGCCCGTCACCCGGGCCGCCCAGGTGATGAAGTCGGCGGCGTCGGTGTTCGCGCCGTGGCCCTCGTCCCAGTGCATGCGGTGGTCGACGTCGGCCCCGGCGGCGGCCGCCGCGGCGGCCAGGTTGCACGACACCGTGAGCGAGGTGTCGCTGTCCTTCGTGCCCAGGCGGATCCACCAGTGCTTGGCCCTGCCGGGGTTTTTCCGCTCGATGAAGTGCATCGGGTTCATCAGCCGGAGCTTTTCGGGGATGTCCCCGTCGAGGCGCCTGGTGCCGCTGCCGGTGGTGGTGTGCCGGAGGCTGTACGGGGTGAAGTGGCGGGCCTTGACGCGGTCCTTGCCGAACTCGTTGTTCTCGCCTGTGGACAGGTCGAAGGCGTCGAAGGCGGGGATGGACTTCTTGCGCGCTCCGACGTGGGTGAGGAAGTCCTCCCAGGTGAAGGTGGCCCGGTCGGTCTTCCGGGTCTCCTCGCGGTAGTCGTCCGGGGCGAAGAACAGCGGGCGCGGGGACGCCGATCCGGTGGTCCGCTCGCCGCCGACCGCCGCCCGGGTGCCCGGCGTACAGCCGCCGGCCGCCGCACCACCGGCGGATACCGCGAACCCCACGACCACGGACCTGCGTCCGACGACCAGGGACCCGCGTCCGACTCCGGACTTCTTCATTGCCGCCTCCTGCGCACCGGTCACGGCCCCCGGCTCACGCCACGGCCGGCCCGCGGGACCCGCATGCCGATGGGGGCGCACGGGAGCACGGCATTCGTCAACGATAGTGTTGACAATGCAAGCGGGCCTGCTTCGGCCACCGGACCGCCGGACCCGGAGCCTCCCGCTGAAGCCGACGCCGAGGAGGAAGAACTGTGGGTGCCAACGCCGTCGCGGACATACGCATCGCCGTACTCGGGCTCGGGGAGGCGGGCAGCCTCGTCGCGGGCGACCTGGTCGCCGCGGGCGCGCGCGTGCGCGGCTACGATCCGGCGGTCGCGGCGCCCCCGGGCGTGACGGAGACCGGCAGCGAGGCCGAGGCGGTCGCGGGCTGCGCTCTCGTACTGAGCCTCAACAGCGCCTCGGCCGCCGTGGACGCCCTGCGCGCGGGCCTTCCGGGCGCGGCACCGGACTGTCTGTGGGCCGACCTCAACACCGCGTCGCCCGCCGTGAAGCGGCGGCTCGGCGAGATCGCCGGGGCGGGCGGCATCGGCTTCGCCGACGTGTCGCTGATGGCGCCGGTGCCCGGGAACGGGCTGCGGACGCCGATGCTCGCCTCCGGGGCGCGGGCCGGGCAGTACGCCGGACTGCTGCGGCCGCTCGGCGCGCGGGTGGACGTGCTCGAAGGACCCGCCGGTCTCGCCGCCGAACGCAAGCTGCTGCGCAGCGTCTTCTACAAGGGCCTCGCGGCGGCCGCCGTCGAAGCCCTCGACGCGGCCCGCGCCGCGGGCTGCGAGGAATGGCTCCGGGAGATCATCGTCCACGAGCTGACCCGGGCGGACGCCGCGACCCTGGAGCGCCTGGTCGACGGCAGCCACCGGCACGCCGTACGCCGCACCACCGAGATGCAGGCCGCCGCCGACATGCTGGACGACCTCGGCGTACCCCCGCTGATCGCCACGGCCGGCAAGGACCTCCTGCACCGGCTGGCCCGCGCGCAGTCGCCCCTCCCTCAGGGCAGCACGGGATAGTCGGTGTAGCCGGTCGTGCCGCCCGTGTACATCTGGCCCTCGTCGCGGACGGGGTTGAGGGGAGCGCCCAGGCGCAGGCGTTCCACGAGGTCGGGGTTGGCCAGGAAAGCGCGGCCGAGCGAGATCAGGTCGGCGCCGGCGGCGAGCAGCCGCTCGCCCGCGTGCCGGCCGCCGTCGGCGGGCAGCGGACCACCCCAGCCGAGCACCGGGTTGGCGATCAGCGTGCCCGCCCAGAGTTCGCGGATCCGCCGGAAGAGGGGCTGGTCCGGGTCCGCGAAGACGACGTGGAGGTACGCCGGGCCGAACTCGGCCAGGGCTTCGACCAGCGCCGGGTAGATGCGGTCGGTGTCGCCCTCCTCGATGCCGTTGACGGTGACCCCGGGTGCGATGCGGACGCCCACCCGCTCGGGGCCGACCGCGTCCACGACGGCCCGGACCACCTCGAGGACGAACCGGATGCGGCCGCTCACCGGGCCGCCGTAGCCGTCGGTGCGGTGGTTGGTGCTGCACGCCAGGAACTGGTGCAGGAGGTAGCCGTTGGCGGCGTGCACCTCCACCCCGGCGAAGCCCGCGTCGACGGCCCTGCGGGCCGCGGCGGCGAAGTCGGCCACCGTGGAGCGGATCTCGTCGGCGGTCATCTCGCGCGGTACGACGGCCGGCCGGTGCCCGCCGGGCGTGAAGACGGTCCCCGGGAGCGGCACCGCCGAGGGCGCGACCGGCACCAGTCCGCTGGTAGCGGGGTGGCCCACCCGGCCGCCGTGCTGGAGTTGCAGGAACATCCGGCCGCCCGCCGCGCGCACCGCCTCGGTGACCCGGCGCCAGCCGGCCACGTGCGCGTCGGTGTGGATCGCGGTGATGTCGGGATAGGTCTGCCCGACCGCGTTCGGGGTCGACGCCTCGGCGATGATCAGGCCCGCGGTCGCGCGCTGGGCGTAGTAGGTGGCCATGACCGGTGTCGGTACGCCGTCGGCCGTGGCGCGGTTGCGGGTCATCGGGGCCATCACCAGGCGGTTGGGGAGCCGCAGGCCGCCGAGGCGGGCGGGTGCGAAGAGGCCGGATCGACCGGCTGCCACGGGTGTGTGCGTCATGCCGGTACGGTAGGAGTTGACATCAGTGTCAGGTTCAACTCCGGTGTTCGGCGGACGAGGTGGGGCATGCGGATCGGTGAACTGGCCCGGCGCACGGCGGTCAGCGAGCGCTCGCTGCCCTACTACGAGATGCAGGGGCTGCTGACGCCGGAGCGTACCCCGGGCGGGCACCGCGACTACGGCAACTGGGCGGTCGACCGGGTCGTCCGCATCCAGGCGCTCTTCGCCGCCGGACTGCACAGCAAGAAGATCGCGCAACTGCTCCCCTGCATGCGGGACACGGACGGCGGCCCGTCCGCGATCGCCACCCGGCGGCTGGTCGCCGACCTCAGCACCGAGCGGGAACGCATCGACCGCATGATCACCGACCTGGTCCGCTCCCGCGACGTCCTGGACGAGGTGATCCACGCGGCGACCGGCTCCGGTCCGGCGGCGGTCCCGGCGCCCGCCGCCACAGCTCGCGAACAAGGCTGAGCAGGGCCTGTACGGTCCGCCGCCGGGAACCGGTCAGGCGATGTCTGGATTCCGTGTGACCGGGGTAACACCTATGGTGCGTCGGCACGGGGGGTGCCTTGGAAACTCCATACTTCTTCCTCAGTTACGCCAGGTCGGACGACCGCACGGCCTATGTCCGCCGGTTCTACGAAGACCTGCTCAGCGAGCTGGAGCTGCCGACGATCGGCTCGCGCCGACAGCCCGCCTTCCGCGACGCCGAGTGCCTCTACCTCGGTGCGGACTGGCTGCGCGGCCTGAGCCGGGCCGTCGGCACCTGCAAGACCCTGGTCGCGCTCTACTCACCGGCCTACTTCCGCAGCGACTACTGCGGCAAGGAGTGGAGCGCCTTCGCGGGCCGTGACTCCCGCTACCAGGAGGAGACCGGCGTCGAGCCGCACGCGCTGGTGCCGGTGGTCTGGGAGCGGGTGCCCGGGCAGCTCATGCCGGACGAGGTGAAGGCGCTGCAGTACACCGAGCCCGGCATGGGCGAGACGTACGTCGAGCGCGGGCTGCTGCACCTGATGCGGTCGGACCCCGAGGGCGCCGAGTACCGGCACGTGGTGCGGCACATCGCCCAGCGGGTCCGGTTCGCCGCGGACCACTTCGCCCTGCCCGCGATGTCCGAGGACTTCGACCTCTCCGCCGTCGAGGGGTGTTTCCCCGTCCCGCTCGTGAAGGCCACCACCTCGGGCCACGTGCAGATCTTCGTCGCCGCCGGCACCGTCGACCGGCTGCCGCCGGGGCGTTCGAGCGGCTACTACGGCGAACAGCCCTGGTCCTGGAACCCGTACAGCCCGCCCGCGCTGCCCACGGCGGCCTACCGGGCCCAGCAGGTCGTCGTCGGCGCGGGCCATCTGACCAGCGTCGAGGTGGTGGACACGCACCTCACGCGCAAGCTCAACCGGGCGATGCAGCTCAATCAGGTCAGCCTGCTCCTTGTCGACGCCTGGTCGGTGCGCACGCCCTCGTACCGCAAGCCGCTCGGCGCCTACGACAAGCAGTACCACCCGACCGCCGCCGTGCTGATCCCGTGCCACGACGCGGACGACGAATCGGGTCCGGACAACGAAGACCTCTGGAAGGATCTGAAGAAGCTCTTCAGCCGGAACTGGCTCCGCCGCAACAATCCGAACGACCCCGTCTTCTGGATACGCGTCAGTCAACGAGAGTTCGACGACCTGGTGGCCAGAGTCGTGGCCGTCACGCAGAACCGCATCGCGGAGAACGGTCGCGTCCGCAGGCTCCCGCCGGGTGACCCGCCACCGCCGATGCCGTCCCTGTAGCCGGGGTCGCCCAGCCCGTGAGGAAGGTACAGATGGCTCCTAGTTCTGACGGCCGGGGCTCGGTCGTCACCTTCTACTCGTTCAAGGGTGGAGTCGGCCGGACCATGGCGCTGGCCAACGTGGCGTGGATCATGGCGAGCCGGGGGCTGCGCGTGCTCGCGGTGGACTGGGACCTGGAGGCGCCCGGCCTCCAGAGCTACTTCCATCCGGTGCTCACCGACCCGGAGCTGCGCGACACCGACGGGCTGATCAACATGTTGCGGGCCTTCCAGGAGGCCGTCCTGCTGCCCGGCCAGGACGCGCCGCCCCCGCTGGACGACTCGTGGTTCGAGGACACCGTGGACCTCGACCCCTATGTCGTGGGGCTCGGGCTGCACTTCGACGGGGGCGGCCGGCTCGACTTCCTGCCCGCGGGCCGGCAGAACGCGGCGTACAAGGACGCCGTGACCAGCTTCAACTGGCACCAGTTCTACGAGCGGCTGGGCGGCGGGATCTTCCTCCAGGCGCTGCGCGAGGAGATGATCTCGCGCTACGACTACGTACTGGTGGACAGCCGCACCGGCGTCAGCGACAGCTCGGGCATCTGTACGGTGCTGCTGCCCGACACGGTCGTGATGTGCTTCGCGCTCAACACGCAGAACATCCGGGGCTCGGTGGACGTGGCCCGTTCCGTGGACCGCAGCGACATCCGGCCGATCCGGCTGCTGCCGGTGCCGATGCGGGTCGAGGACGCCGAGCGGGACCGGCTCGACGTCGGCCGGCAGCACGCCCGGGAGGCGTTCGGCCCCTACCTGGACTGGGTTCCGGAGGACCAGCGCGAGCAGTACTGGGGCCAGGTCGAGATCCCGTACAAGACGTACTTCGCGTACGAGGAGGTGCCCGCGACCGTCGGGGACGGGCCGCACCAGACGGGCACCATGCTCAAGGCCACCGAGCGGCTGACCAAGTGGATCACCGACGGGGCGGTGACCGGCCAGCGCCCGCTGCCCGCGGACGAACGGCAGCGGCTGCTGAGCGCCTACCTCCGCAAGAGCCGCGTGGTGGCGAACTGCCTCTTCGTCAGTTACGCGCCGCACGAGCGGGTCTGGGCCGAATGGGCGGCGGCCCACCTGCGTACGGCCGGGTTCAACGTCTCCCTGCACAGCGTGGCCCGGCCGGTCGAGGACGGCACACCGCCGGCCGAGGCGGCCCGCGCGCTGGCGGGGGACGGCCGGATCGTCGCGCTGCTCTCCCGTGACTACGTCCGCAGGCCGCGCGCCGTCGCCCTGTGGTCGGCCGCCACCGAGCGGGAGGCGGACACGCCGCTGACGCTGCTGCCGGTCACCGTGCGCCCCGGCGACGGGACGTTCACCCCGCCGTTCGACGTGCTGCCCGTGCTGAATCTCGCCGACGTCCCGGCTCAGGCCGCCGCACAGGCACTGCTCGCGGCGGTCGGCCCCGCCCCAGCCGGTACCCCGGAGCCGGCGCCGGTCGGGCCGGCCGCGACTGCGCCCCGCTTCCCCGCCGCGGCGCCCGAGGTGGAGAACCTGCCGTCCCGGCACGACGGTTTCACCGGCCGCGACCTGCTCCTGGAGGAGCTGCGCGACCGTTTCACGCACCCCGACGACAGTGCGCACAAACAGGTGCTCGTGGGTCTCGGCGGGGTCGGCAAGACCCAGGTGGCGCTGGAGTACGCGCACCGCTACCGCGGCTCCTACGACGTGATGTGGTGGATCCACGCCGCGGAGCCCAGCATCATCGCCGCCGAACTGGCCGATCTGGCACCGGAGTTGGGAATCGAGCCGGGCGACACCGCGGCCACCGCCCGCTCGGTGCTCAGGGCGCTGCGCCGCGGCACGCCGTACCGCAACTGGCTGCTGGTCTTCGACAGCGCCGGAGCGCCCGACGAGATGAGCGCCTGGCTGCCCTCGGTCGCCTTCCCCGGCGGCCATGTGCTGATCACCTCCCGCGACCGGACGTGGACCAGGTACGGCAATCTGCTCGAGGTCGACGTCTTCAGCCGCGAGGAGAGCGTGGAGCACCTGCGGCGGACCAACCCCGCGCTCACCCTCGAAGAAGCGGGCGCGGTCGCCCACGAGCTGGGCGACCTGCCGCTCGCGGTGGGCCAGTCGGCGGCCTGGCTGCACGCCAGCGCCATGCCCATCGACCACTATCTGAACCTGCTGCGCACGCACATGACCGAGCTGCTGAAGCGGACCAGGGCCAACGACCAGCCGCACTCGGTGGCCGCGGCCGGCTGGCTGCTGTCGATGGGCCAGGTGCGCAGCCACAGCCCGGCCGCCGCCGACCTGCTGGAGATCTGCTCGTTCTTCGGCTCCGACCCCATCCCGATGGACCTGCTCTACAGCCCGCCGGTGACGGACGCCCTGTCGCTGGCCCCGGCGGAGCCGCGGGACTCGCTCACGATCAGCCGGATCTTCCGTGAGATCAACCGCTTCGGCCTGGCCAAGGCGGACCAGGACAAGGGCACGGTGACCGTGCACCGGCTCGTGCAGGCCGAGATCCGCGACTCGCTGCCCGAGGACCGTTTCCTGCACCTGCGGTCCGTGGTGCACGCCGCCCTGGCCGACTGCGATCCCGAGCACCCCGCCAACCCGGAGCACTGGCCGCGCTACGACCAGCTCTTACCGCACCTGTGGCCCAGCCGCGCCGAGCGCAGCCCGGTCCGCGAGGTTCGGCAGTGGATCATCAACTCGGTCCGCTGCCTGTGGCGGCGCAGCCTGTTCCCGGCCGCCCAGGACACCGCGACGCGCGTCCTCGCGGAGTGGACCGCGCGCTTCGGCGAGGACGACGTCCAAGTCCTCAACCTGCGCACGCAGTTGAGCAACGCGCTGCGCTCCCAGGGCGAGTTCCACAAGGCGTACGCCACGGACCAGGACGTCCACGCCCGGTTCGCCAGGACGCTCGGCCTGGAGCATCCGCACACCCTCGTCGCCGCCGCGAACCTGGGCGCCGACCTCAACGCGCTCGGCCGGTACTACGAGGCCCGGGACCTGGACCGCGAGACGCTGCGCGCCAGCAGGCGGGTGTGGGACGACGACTTCCTGCGCACCACGATGCACGCCAGCAACCTCGGGGTCTCCGAGTACCTGTGCGGTGACCGGCGGGCGGCCCTGGAGATCCACAAGAAGCTGTACGAGGACCGGATCGCGGACAAGGGCCGCACCGACATGTACACCCTCAGCTCGGCCGCCAACTACGCCCGTGACCTGCGCGAGACGGGGAACATCGGCCTGGCCCTGGACATCCTCCAGGAGACCTGCCGCCACCTGGAACGGCTGGTCGGCCCGCGGCACGCGCAGACCCTCACCGCCCAGCGCAACCACGCCGTCGCGCTGCGCCGGGCGGGCCGCTACGAGGAGGCGAAGGAACTCGTCGAGTCGGTCCACCGCGTCTACGCGGAGAACCTGGGCCGCGACCACCCCGACACCCTCGCCGCGCTCATCGACCTGGCCAGCGTGCGCGCCGCGCTCGGCGACATCGAGACCGCGCGCGAGCACTCGGAGCGGGCCCTCGCCCGGCAGCGGCAGACCCTGGGCGACGAGCACCCGTACACCCTGGGCAGCGCCAACAACCTGTCGATCTACCTCAGGCTCAGCGGCCGTCTCGCGGAGGCCCGCGAGCTCTCCGCCCAGACCTCCCGCGCCCTGCACCAGGTCCTCGGACCGACCCATCCTTATTCCTTCGGCAGCCTGCTCAACCACGCCAACGACCTGGTCGCGGCGGGTGAGCTGGACGAGGCGATCGCGCTGGAGCGCAAGGCCGTGGACGGACTGCGCACCAGCCTCGGCACGGATCATTACGACGTCCTCGGCGCCTGTTCCAATTTGGCCGTGGACTTGCGGGCGTCCGGTGCGGACGACGAAGCGGCGCAACTTCATCAGGACACCCTGGCGCTCGCCGCGCGCACGCTGGGGACCTCCCATCCCACCTATCTGGCGGTGGCGGAAGGGAAGCGTCTCGACGCCGACATCGAACCACCGTTCACCTGATCGCCGGCGCCGCGCCCCGGCGCCTTCCGCATGTCCGAAGCAGTTCTCGGTATCCTCCGTCTGCCTCCCGGCCTCAGGGGAGTCAAGTCGGCAGCAGAACAAGGGAGTAGGGGTGCCAAACCCGAAAGACCCGCCGCTCACGGCCGGTGGTGCCCCGCCGTCGGCGGGCCTGGTCCGGCCGAGCGGTCCGGCCGTCGACCGGCTGGCGGGCGGGGACACCGTCCTCGCCCATGTGCTGCGCCGGGTCGCCGCGGAAGCCGCCGTGCCCGGCACCGGACCCCGGGCACCGTTCGAGTCCTCGATGGAGTGAGCCGAGTGAGCCGGCCGAACGGGGCGGGGCGAGCGGGCCGGGCGAGGGCCCGGTGAGGGACGGGCCGGGGACGGGTGAGACGGGGAAGGGTGGGCCTGTGCCGGACGGGCCGGAATCGGACGGGCCGGTGCCGCGCGGGTCCGGGACGGGCGGGCCGGGGGCGCGCGGGTCCGGGACGGGCGGGCCTGGGACGAGCGGGTCCGGGACGAGCGGGCCAGGGGCGGAGGGTGTCGTTCCGTTCCGGCAGTTCCTTCTCAAGGTCCACAGCCGGTGCAATCTCGACTGCGACTACTGCTACGTCTACCACTCCCCCGACCAGAGCTGGCGCCGCAAGCCGCGGAGCATGGCTCCGGCCACGGTCGGCCGTGTCGCCGGCCGGATCGCCGAACACGCCCGCACGCACGGGCTCCCCGATGTTCGGATCATCCTGCACGGCGGCGAACCGCTCCTGCTCGGACCGCGGCGCCTGGACGACCTGCTCGGCGCGCTGACCGAACGGCTGGCCCCCGTGGTCCCGCCGCGGTTCTCCGTGCAGACCAACGGCGTACTCCTCGACGAAGAGCTGCTGGACGTGCTGCGGCGCCGGTCGGTCCGGGTGAGCGTGAGTCTGGACGGCTCCCGGCGCGCCCACGACCGGCACCGCCGCTCCGCCGACGGCCGGGGCAGCCACGACCGGGTGACCCGGGGCCTGCGACTGCTCAACTCTCCCTCCCACAAAGACCTGTTCGCGGGCCTGCTGTGCACGGTCGACCTGGCCAACGACCCGTTGGAGACCTACGAGGCACTGCTGTCCGCGGCCCCGCCGCGGCTCGACCTGCTGCTGCCGCACGGCACCTGGGAGACGCCGCCGCCCGGTCTGGCGCACCGCACGGTCCCGCCGGCCGCACCGCCAGGACCGGCGGCCACCGGCGCGGGCGGCACCCCGTACGCCGACTGGCTGTGCCGGGTCTTCGACCGCTGGTTCGACGCGCCGGTACGGGAGACGGGCATCCGGCTCTTCGAGGAGTTGATGTCCGGGATCCTCGGCGGCACGGTCCGCAGCGAGTCGGTGGGCCTCGCACCGGTGGACCTCGTGGTGATCGAGACGGACGGCACGATCGAGCAGTCGGACTCGCTGAAGACCTCGTACCCGGGTGCTCCCGAGACCGGTATGGACGTCTTGCGGCACTCCTTCGACGAGGCGCTGCGACTCCCGGAGTTCCGCGCCCGCCAGTCCGGGTCGGCCGCGCTGAGCGACACCTGCGGGAGGTGCCGCCTGGCCGAGCTCTGCGGGGGCGGCCTGTACGCGCACCGTTTCGACGCCCGCAACCGGTTCGCGAACCCCTCGGTCTACTGCCACGACCTGGCGGCCCTGATCGCCCACATCCGTTCCCGTATCGAGCAGGCCCTCGACGCCGGCCCGGCGGGGCCGGCCACGGTGCCGCCCGGGCCGTGACGGTTCCGTCAGGCGTGTCCCCGGGCCCGTGTCCAGAGGCAGAACGGGTGGCCCACCGGGTCGAGCAGGACGCGTACGTCGTCCTGGGGCTGGAGGTCCGCGACGGCCGCGCCGAGGGCGACGGCACGCTCGACGGCCGGGGCCGGCTCGTCCACCTCGATGTCCAGGTGCATCATCATCTGCTGCCCGTCCGGGGTGGACGGCCAGACCGGCCGGGTGAACGCGGGCTCCGACTGGAACGAGAGCCCGGCACCGGCACCGGCCGGTCCGATCGCGACCCAGTCGGGCTCCTCCTCGCGGACCTGCCAGCCGAGCAGGTCCTGGTAGAACCGGGCGAGTTCGCGGGCGTCGGGGGCGTCCAGGGTGGTCGCGGACAGCGTGAAACGCGGTGACGGCTGCATGGGCCGGCTGGTACCCGTTTCTCCGGCGGTCAGACGGCCGCCGGAGAAACGGGCACCCGCGGTCCCGCCGGTCAGGCCGTGACCGGGGACACCTTGCCGATCAGGGCGGTCAGTTCCGCGAGTTCGGTCGCCGTCAGGTCCGTGAGCGGCGGCCGGACCGGACCGGCGGCGTGACCGGTGGCGGTGAGGCCGGCCTTGACGATGCTGACCGCGTAACCGGCCTGCCGGTTGCGGATCTCGGTGTACGGCAGCACGAAGTCGGTCAGCGACCGGACGACGGCGTCGTGACGGCGCTCGCGGACCGCGGTGTAGAAGTCGAGGGCGAACCCGGGCAGGAAGTTGAAGATCGCCGACGAGTAGGTGGTGACGCCCAGCTCCAGGTAGGGCAGGGCGAAGGTCTCCGCGGTGGGCAGGCCGCCGATGTAGGTCAGGCGGTCGCCGAGGCGGGTGTAGACGCGGGTCATGGTGTCGATGTCGCCGACGCCGTCCTTGTACCCGATGAGGTTGGGGCAGCTCTCGGCGAGCCGGGCCACGGTGTCGGCGCCGTAGACGGCATTGGCCCGGCTGTAGATCACCACGCCGAGGGAGGTGGCGCGGCAGACGGCCTCGACGTGCCGGGCCAGGCCCTCCTGGCCCGCTTCGGTGAGGTAGGGCGGGAACAGCAGGATGCCGTCCGCGCCGGCGCGTTCGGCCGCGGCGGCGAACTCGACCGCGGTGCGGGTGCCGTAGCCGGCCGGGGCGAGGATCGGGGTGTCGTCGGGGGCGCTGTCCACGGCGGCGGAGACGACGCGCTCCACCTCGGCGGCAGTGAGCGAGAAGAACTCCCCCGTGCCGCCGGCCGCGAAGAGGCCGCCGACGTCGTACTTGGCCAGCCGGACGATGTGCTCGCGGTAGGCGTCCTCGTCGAAGGACAGGTCGTCCTTGAAGTGCGTCACGGGGAACGACAGCAGACCGGAGCCGAGACGGCCGCGGAGCTCTGCCGGGGTGTAGGACGTCATGGGAGTACTGCTCCTGGGGATTCGCGGGGTCGTGGTGAAGAGGGCCGGGGACGGATCAGGGGCGGGCGCCCGCCTCGTGCGTGGCGACGGTCCAGGCGCGGGCCTGGTCGCTGAGGGTGAAGCCGAGTCCGGGCCGCGCGGAGACGTGCATGCGTCCGTCGCGGATCTCCAGCCGCTCGTTGAACAGCGGCTCCAGCCAGTCGAAGTGCTCCACCCAGGGCTCGATCGGGTACGCGGCGGCCAGGTGGAGGTGGATCTCCATGGCGAAGTGCGGGGCGAGCTGGAGCTGGTGGTGCTCGGCGAGCGCGGCCAGCTTGAGGAACTGGGTGATGCCGCCGATGCGCGGGGCGTCCGGCTGGATGACGTCGGCGGCGCCCGCCCGGATCAGTTCGACGTGTTCGGCGACGGAGGCCAGCATCTCCCCGGTGGCGACGGGGGTGTCCAGGGAGGCGGCGAGCGCGGCGTGACCGGCCGCGTCGTAGGCGTCGAGCGGCTCCTCGATCCACACGAGGCCGAACTGTTCCAGGGCGCGGCCCATGCGCTGGGCGGTGGGCCGGTCCCACTGCTGGTTGGCGTCGACCATGAGCGGGACGTCGTCGCCGATGTGCTCGCGCACGGCGGTCAGACGGGCCAGGTCGTACCTGCCGTCCGGGTGCCCGACCTTGATCTTGATGCCGCCGATGCCGCTGGACAGCGAGGCGGAGGCGTTCTCCAGGACCTGCTCGGTCGGGGTGTGCAGGAACCCGCCGGAGGTGTTGTAGCAGCGCACCGAGTCGCGGTGCGCGCCGAGCAGCTTGGCCAGCGGCAGCCCGGCCCGCTTGGCCTTGAGGTCCCACAGCGCGACGTCGAAGGCGGCGATCGCCTGGGTGGCGAGACCGCTGCGGCCGACGGACGCGCCCGCCCACACCAGCTTCGTCCATATCCGGCCGATGTCGCTGGGGTCCTCGCCGATCAGGTTCTCGGCGATCTCCTTGGCGTGGGCGAACTGGCCAGGGCCGCCGGCCCGCTTGGAGTAGCTGAAGCCGACGCCCTCGTGGCCCTGCTCGGTGGTGATCTCCACGAAGAGGAACGCCACCTCCGTCATCGGCTTCTGCCGGCCGGTGAGCACCTTAGCGTCGCTGATCGGCGCGGCCAGCGGCAGCGTCACGGAGGACAGGCGCAGCCAGGCGATGCGGTCGAGGGTGGCTGCGCCTGCGGCCTGCGCGGCGTGAGCTGTCGTGTTCGTCGTCACCACTTGTGTCCCTGGGTCGAGTCGCCGTGTCGAATGCGTTCGACGCTACGTTCGCGATTGATCCACGTCCAACATAGATTTTGGATACCACGATTCAGGACGCGCATCATTTAGAGCAGGGAGCGCTTCGTTGTTCACGCTGACCCAGTTGACGTGTTTCGTCGCCGTCGCGGAGGAGCTGCACTTCACGCGGGCCGCCGAGCGGCTGAGCATGACGCAGCCGCCGCTCAGCCGGCAGATCCAGTTGCTGGAGAACGAGCTGCGCGTGAAGCTGCTCGACCGCACCAACCGCACCGTGCGGCTGACCCCGGCGGGCCGTGCCTTCCTCGCCGAGGCGCGCCGGATCGTGCGGCAGGCCGAGCACGCGGCGCTCGCCGTGCGGCAGGTCTCCACCGGGGAGGCCGGGGCGATCGCCGTCGGCTTCACCGCCGCGAGCGCCTACTCCGCGCTCGGCGAACTCCTCGAGACCGCGCGGAGCGCGCTGCCCGGGGTCGAGCTGCTGCTGCACGAGCTGGTGACCCGCGACCAGCTGGAGGCGCTCAGCGAGGGCTCCCTCGACCTGGGGCTGATCCGCCCGTCCGCGGTCGGCGCCGACCTGACCTCGCGCACGGCTGTCCGGGAGGGGCTGGTGGCCGCCCTGCCCGTGGCCCATCCGCTGGCGGCCGCCGACGGGCCGGTCGGGCTCGCGGACTTCGACGGCCAGGACTTCCTGATGTACTCGCCGATCGAGGCCCGCTACTTCCACGAGCTGCTGCTCACCACGTTCCGGGCCGGTGACGTGCGGCCGGTGTTCACCCAGTACCTCAGCCAGGTCCACAGCATCCTCGCCCTGGTCAACACCGGCTGGGGCATCGCACTCGTCCCGGAGGCGGCCACGCGGATGCGGCACGCGGGCGTGGTCTACCGGCCGCTGCGTCTGCCGGGGCATCCCCGGCCGGTCGAGCTGGACTACGTATGGCGCAAAACCAACGACAATCCGGCGCTCCAGGGCCTGCTCCAGCACCTCCGGCCCGCGCTCTGACACCTGCCCGGCATCCGGCCGACACGCGCCCGGTACACGGCCGGCATCCGCCCGACACGGCCGAGTCATCCAAGGAAGGTATCGCAACCAACAAAATTCGACATGGACGTGAATCGAAAGCGTCTCTACGGTCATCTCAGCCACCGGAGCTGTGGCTCAGACCACACGCGGCAGCGCAGCCGCATCACCTAGGTCCAGGAGTTTGACCATGCCCGCTCTCGACCGGCAGGACGAGCCGGCGACCGCCGCCCCCATGGCCACCGCCAAGCCCGGCCGTCTCAGGTACCTGATTCTGGCCATGCTCTTCACCGTCACGACGATCAACTACGCCGACCGCTCCACGCTCTCCATCGCGGGCGATTCGATGCAGCGCGATCTGCACATCAGCTCCGGCGAACTCGGCGTCCTGTTCTCCGCCTTCTCCTGGTCCTATCTCATCGCCCAGATACCGGGCGGCTGGCTGCTCGACCGCTTCGGCTCGAAGAAGGTCTACGGCGGTGCGATCTTCGTGTGGTCGCTGTTCACCATGGGCCAGGGCGCCATCGGCTTCTTCGCCGGTGCCGCGGTGGTGCTGCTGTTCATTCTGCGCTTCGCAGTCGGCATGGCGGAGGCGCCGTCGTTCCCGGGCAACTCCCGGATCGTCGCCGCCTGGTTCCCGACGAAGGAACGCGGCTTCGCCTCCGCCCTGTTCAACTCCGCGCAGTACTTCGCCACCGTGGCCTTCGCCCCGCTCATGGGCTGGCTGGTCACCGCGATGGGCTGGGAACACGTCTTCACCGTCGTGGGCGGCGTCGGTGTCGTCCTCGCCCTGGTGTGGACGAAGGTCGTCTACGCCCCGCGCAGCCACCCGCGGATGCGGAAGGCCGAGCTCGACCACATCGCCGCGGGCGGCGCCCTGGTGGACATGGACGCGCCCACCGCCGAGGAGGAGATGAGCGCCAAGCACACCACTTCGGGGCGGCAGAACCTGCGGCACATCGCCACCCTGCTGAGGAACCGCACCACGCTCGGTGTCTTCGTCGGCCAGTACTTCATCAACACCATCACCTGGTTCTTCCTGACCTGGTTCCCGGTGTATCTGGTCCAGGAGCGCGACATGTCGATACTGGAGGCCGGTTTCGTCGCCTCGCTGCCCGCGCTGTGCGGCTTCGTCGGCGGCGTCCTCGGCGGCTTCCTCTCCGACCGGCTCGCCCAGCGCGGCACCAGCCTGACCCGCGCCCGCAAGATCCCCATCGTGGCCGGACTGCTGCTGTCCACCAGCATCATCATCTGCAACTACGTGAGCGCCTCCTGGCTCGTGGTGCTGATCATGTCCCTCGCCTTCTTCGGCAAGGGCATGGGCGCGCTCGGCTGGGCCGTGATGTCCGACGTCTCCCCCAAGCAGATCGCCGGTCTCGCGGGCGGTGTCTTCAACACCTTCGGGGCCGTCGCGGGCATCGTCACCCCGCTGGTGATCGGCTACATCCTCGACGCCACCGGCTCCTTCGACCTCGCCCTGGCCTTCGTCAGCGCCTGCGCCGCGATGGCCGTGGTCAGCTACCTCTTCATCGTCCGCGAGATCAAGCGCGTCGAACTGCCCGACCAGGGCCGGGTCCCTACTCCGTGAGCTCGTCGTCGGTGAAGGTCAGCAGGTTCTTGCCGTTGCCATCGACGATCCACCAGTCCGGGCTGTCGTCCTCCGCGGCGGCGTTCAGGACGAGTTCCTCCTCGCCGTCGCCGTCGAAGTCGCCGACGGCGTCCAGTTCGCCCGACCACAGCTCGTCGTCCTGGAGTTCGTCGGCGCCCGGCTTCACCCCGTGCCGTTCCAGATGCCGCCAGGGTTCGGACCCGAGCCCGGGGGACGATCCGCCCCGCAGGACGTCGACGCTGTCCGTCTCCGCGTACACGTCGGGGCCGCGCTGTACGGCGAGTTCGTCGCAGCCGTCGCCATTGAGGTCGGCCGCCCGCAGGTTCATGCCGAAACCGCTGCCGCGGTCGCCGCTCTCGACGGTGACGGGGGCCTTCGGCGCCTTGCCGTAGCGGATCGTCACCTTGCCCAGACTGTCGGGCTTCGCGACCTCGCCGTCCCCCATGCCGCTGTCGCCGACCGCGATGTCGGGGCGTCCGTCGCCGTCGAAGTCGCCGACGGCCACGGACTGCCCCGCCGGCAGCCGCTCGGGATCCGCGGCGAGCCCGCTCTCCGTGTCCGAGCCGCCTGCCAGCAGCAGCGGCTCCATCACCGACCACGGTTCGTAGACGATCAGGTCGGTGGCGTCGTCGCCGGTGGCCTCCGCCGCGAACAGGGTGAGCGAGGGCGCGACGTTCAGCCCCCGTGGATCGGGGTCGGGCTGCTCCGTCGTCCGCGCGGGCCGGCCGTCGCGCGTGAACGGGCCGTGCATCACCACGAGCGTCCGCTCGGGGTCGTTCGTACGGTAGGTGGCGAGATCGGTGTGACCGTCGCCGTCGAAGTCTCCCGCCACCGGGACGTCCAGGTAGGTGCCCGGTCCGGCCCTGCCCGGGCGGTGCTTGTCGAGGTGCGGCAGCGCGAGCCGGGTCGGCGCGCGGGCGGGATCCGGGCCCTCGGGTCCGCCCCACTGCACGCGCGCGGCACCGCCCGCGATCAGGTCGGGATACCCGTCGCCGTCCAGGTCGGCGACGATGGGCCCGGCGTAGCCGCTGGTCATGGGCTCCCGGTCGTCCGGGAGCCCGAAGTCCTCGCGGGTGAACAGCGTGCGGTGCGCGAGGTCGGGGCCCTGCGCGGAGCCGGGTACCACCGCGATCGCGTCGTCGCCGTCGTCACCGAACACACCGACGACGAGATCGAAGCGGCCGTCACCGTCGACGTCGGGGGTCTCGCCGCCCGCCTGGCCGACGGGTCCGGTGGCACCGGCCGACGCCGTGCAGGCGCTGTCCGCGATGGGGGCGACGACCTCCCGGTTCCGCGAACTCGTCGCCCCGCACGCCACCACCACGACGGCCACGGCGGCGACACCCCCGCGCCATCGCGCCCCGCTTGTCGAACTCCCGAGCAGCTTGTACCTCATCCCGCCACTACAACGAAGATCGTCCGCCGATGCCAATGGCCGAGACCACTCCGTTACGGCACGGCGACGGGAGCGGGACGCACGGGTGTCAATGGTCCTCGTCGAGCACGACGTCCTGCCGGTGGGCGCCGTAGAACTCGCTCTGCCGGGCCATGATGTCGCGCATCGGCGTACCCCGGGACACGCCGTACACCGTGCCGGGGAAGTCCGACTCCCGCTGGACGGCCCAGATCTCCTCGTGCCGGTCCGGGGAGAACAGCCAGGCCGGGTCGCCGACCGCGATCCAGCCGATCGGTACGGTGGCGCCCGGTTCGAGCCGGGAGTTGACGTGCACCACCGCGTTGATCCGTACCTCGGCGCCCGCGCCCACGACCGCCCCCGGGAAAAGGGCGGCGCCGGTGGCGACGAACGCCTCGTCCCGCACGGTCGCGCCGTTGACGTGCGCGTGCGGTCCGATCATGACGGCGTCCCCGATCACCGCCGGATGCCCCGCGCGGCCGCGCACCAGCGCGTTCTCCATGACGACGGTGTTCTCGCCGATCCGCACCTCCCCGTCCTCGGCGGTCAGTACCGCGCCGTGCAGCACCCGCGCGCCCGCGCCGAGCACGACGGCCCCGCACAGGGTTGCCGACGGCGCGACATAGGCCGAGTCCGGGACGACGGGCCTGCGCCCCCGGTGCTCGATCAGCATGCTTCTTTCCTCTCTGCCGGGTCGAACCGCTGTAATTACCTCATGGTCGGCCATCGGCGGAGTCACACCTGCGTCGGGCTCGCGCCCTAGGGGTCCCACCAGCTCTCCCCGGCGGAGCCGGTGGAACCGCCGGCACCGGTCGGGGGCGAGGCGCGGAAGGCGTGCGGCGCGATGCCGGTGGCTTTGCGGAAGGCGCGGCTGAAGTAGGCACGGTCTCGGAAGCCCACCGCGCGGGCCACGCTCTGGATGCTGTCGTCACCGGCGCGCAGCCGCTCCGCCGCCCGCCGGATCCGCAGCCGGGTCAGGTACTCCCACACGGTCAGCCCGTACCAGAGCCGGAACAGCTTGCCGAGGTGATCGGGGCTGACCCCGGCGGCCCGCGCCACCTGCCAGCGGGAGAACTGACCGCGGTAGTTCTCGTAGAGGAAGACCAGTGCCTCGCGCACGCAGGCGCTGGTACGGGCGGGTGCCCGGCCGTCCATCCGGGTCAGCCGCCGCACCAGCGACGCGGCCTCCGCCTGGGTGAAGACGTCCAGGTCGAGGACGAGCAGCGCCGGATGCGGCCGGGCGCGCCGCGCGTCCACGGCCGTCAGACCCAGGTGGCCGACGATCGCCGCGGGGCACAGGGCGTGCCCCGAACCGTCGTGGAGGCGGTCCACGACGTCCCACGCCTGCATGTCGGAGAGCGAGCGTTCCAGCACCACCAGGTGCGGGGGTTCCTCGGCGACCAGGGCGAGCACGGTCGCGCCGTCGGCCACGACCCGGGTGGGGTAGTCCGGCAGCGCCCCCTCCGCCAGCCGCCGCAGTCTCTCGCGGGACCGCGGCGAGCGGCCCGCGACGACGACCGGTTCCGCGACGCCGGGCGGCCGCAGCGCCCACAGCGCCTGCCGCAGATCGGCGCCGGCCGCACCGTAGAGCAGGAACGGGGTGTGCCGCAGGGCGGGGTGGTCGTGCAGGCGCACCATCTCGCGCCACTCCTGCGGCCGGTCGGCGCGGGCGTCCCAGACCACGGCGGCCGGGCTGCGCGACTCGACCGGATCGGTGTCGTACGCCGGGTCCGGCTGCTGCACGCCGAGCCCGTGCCGGACGGCGAGCAGCCGTACGTCCGCGGCGATCTCGCCCGGGGTGACCACGAGCAGCGGGCCGCTGTCGGGGGCGGCGAGGTGGGTGTGCCCGTCGGGCGAGGGCAGCGGCAGATCGAGCCGGTAGCGCGCCGGGCCGGCCGAGTCCCCGCCGGTCAGCGAGCCGCCGTGCATCATCGCCAGACGCCGGGCGGTCGCCAGCCCTACGTCGAGATGCCCGCGGGAGGACGGCCGCGCGGTGGGCGGTTCGGGGGGCCGTTCGGCGAGCGGTTCGGCGGGCGGTTCGGTGGGCGGTTCGGTGAGGTCGGCCGGGGCTCGGGGGTCTGTCGGGTGCGTCGGGGCTGCCGGGGTTGACAGGGTTGTCGCAGTCATCGGACCGGTCGGGTGCGTCGGAGTCGCCGGGTGCGTCGGAGCTGCCGGGGCCGTCGCAATCGCCGGGGCCGTCGGGGTAGTCGGGTCGTCCGTCACGTTCGTCTGGTCCGTCGGAGCCGCCAGGGTTGCCGGGGTTGGCGGGGTTGTCGCAGCCGTTGGACCGGTCGGGTGCGTCGGACCGGTCGGAGTCGCCGGGTGCGTCGGAGCTGTCGGGGCCGTCGCAATCGCCGGGGTCGTCGGGTCGTCCGTCACGTTCGTCTGGTCCGTCGGGGCCGATAGGGCCGTCGCGGCCGTCGCGGCCGTCGCGGCCGTCGCGGCCGTCGCGGCCACGGTGATCCGGACGCCGCGGGGGTGCAGTCGGGCGGTGACCGTCACCGGGCCGTCGGCGGACCGGTCCGCGGCCGCCGTCAGCAGGTTCCGCAGGATCTGCCGCAACCGGGTCTCGTCGCAGCGCACGGCGGGCAGCCGGACCGGGAGGTCGAGCGCCCAGCGGGGGTGTCCGGGGAGCAGTTCGGCCGCCGCGTCGCACGCCTCGCGCACCACCGGCAGCGGGTCGGTGAGACGGCGCACGAGGACCAGGTCGTCGGCCTCGGAGCGGGCGAGGTCGAGCAGGTCGTCGATGAGATGCAGCAGCCGGGCGGCGTCCTGGCGCACCTCCGCGAGCGCCCCTGCCGGGTCGTCGCCGCCGTCGCGGCGCAGCATGGCCCGTACCGGGGACCGGAGTTCACCGGTGACGTGCGCGAGCAGCCGGGTCTGGAACCGGCTCGCCTGCTCGGCGGCGTCCCGGGCCCGGCGCACCTCGTCGAAGAGGCCGACGGCCTGGAGCGCGGCGCTGATCAGGTCGCCCAGCTCCCGGTAGAGGGCGCCGTCGCGTTCGGACACACCGGGGCGGTCGGCGTCGAAGACGGCGAAACCCAGGTGCTCGTCGCCGATGTGCAGGGGTTCGAGGACGAGCCGGAAATCGTGTTCGCGAGGCAGCAGGGCGTCGGGCAGCAGCGTGGAGGCCGGGAACGGCGGGCTGTCCAGCGCGCCCGGATGGCCGCGGACCCGGCGTTCCGGCTGGGTGAGGAGGGGACGCGCCATGCCGCGCACGGGGGCGTCGTCCGGTGACCGCGCCCGGTCGTACAGCACGATCCGGCACGGCGGCAGGCCGGGCTCCGCGCTGTGCCGTTCCAGTACGTCGGCCAGCCCCTCCAGGTCGACGACCATGGTCAGGGCCCGGCCGAACTCGCGTAACCGGCGGTCCTGCCGGCCCTGCGCCCAGCGCTCGTACTCCAGCAGCCCGCGCGAGCGCTCCGCGGCGATCAGGTGGGCCCGGCCGAACAGCACCTCGGCCTCCCGGTGGACGGCGGCGGGCAGCGTGCCGACGACGTCGCGCCGGGCCCGCTCCAGCGCCTCCTGCCACCGGTCCACGTCGGACGGGCTGTCGGCGTGGGCGCGCAGCAGCCGTTCGACGAGGGGCAGGAAGTCCCCGGTGCCGTCCCCGGCGGAGGCGGGTCCGGCGGAGGCGGGTCCGGCGGAGGCGGGTCCGGCGGAGGCGGTGCCGGCGAGGTCGGTGTGAAAGGCCCGGGCGAGTGAGTGCCGCGCGCCGGGCAGTACGGGTTCGAACGCGGACCAGCCGGGCGGTCCCGCACCGCCCCGCCGGTCCGCCCGCTGCGCGGTCGGCGGCGGCCGGGTGAGCGGGCTCTGCGCCGGGGTGTGCCGGCAGCCGCAGGAGCGGCGGGGCACCAGGGTGGCGGGGACGGTGGTGCGGTCGGGCGGGCGGGTGCCGCGCAGCCGGGCCACGAGCGTGTCGACGGCCAGCGCGCCGAGTTCGGCGAAGGGCAGGGCCACCGAGGTCAGCGGCGGGTCGCCGAGCTGCGCCTCCGGGGAGTCGTTGAAGCCGACGACCGCGACGTCCGCCGGTACCCGCACGCCGCGTTCGGTGAGGAACCGCAGCGCGTCCGCGGCGAGTACGTCGCTGCACGCCACCACCGCGTCGAAGTCGGTGCCCGGTCTCAGTCCGCGCGCCTCCATCAGGACCCGCATCGCCGAGGCGCCGGAGGTGGCGGCGAAGTCGGCCGCCGCGCACACATAGGTGTGGTCGTACTGGATGCCGTGGTGGCGCAGGGCGTCGACGTAGGCGTGGTAGCGGTCCTCGGAGACCGGGTTGTCGAGCGGGCCGCGGATGCAGGCGGGCCTGCGGCGGCCGTGCCGGACGACGAGGTGGCCGACGAGCTTGCGCATCCCCGTGTGCGAGTCGATGGACAGCACGTCCGTCTCGCCGTTGAGCGGATGGTTGACGCTGATCACCGGCAGGTGGGCGAGCTGTCGCAGCAGCCGCCGGGCGGCGGCCCCCGGCGCGGGCAGGCCCAGGGTGGAGCTCCAGCACACGACGCCGTCGAGCCGGGCCGGGCCGACGAGTTCGTACAGGGCGCTGCGGGCGGAGTCGCGGTGGCGCAGATTGCCGCCGGGGAAGCAGACCAGGTTGACGCCGTTGCGTTCGGCGGCGGCGCGGGCACCGGACCAGAGGGTGGCGCCGACGCCGAGGTGGATGTTGGCGGTGAGCAGGCCGATGGTCAGGGGCCGGTTCGGTGCCGGCCACCCGGGCGCGGAGGACGGCTCTGCCTCCATACGGGCTCCCTCGCCACGTCCGCGGCCGGGCTCTCCCCGGCTCCGGTGCCGGCGTGGCCGCGGTGGCGGAACCGTAGACGAGGGGCGGTCGGGCGGCAAGACCGGTGACTTGGGGATCACCGGCCCGGCCGCCCCGTTCCGCCGGCGGTGGGGGGATCAGATCTTGCCGACACCGGCGCCCGCGGTCACCGTCGCCTTGACGCCCGACGCCGACTGCGCGGAGTAGCTGTACGGGATGGAGGCCACGCTGCCGCCGGTCTGCCCGGAGCCGGAGTTGACGAAGTAGTTGTTCTTCGCCACGAGCGAGCCCGCGTCCGAGTCGCCCTCACCGAGGTGGAAGGGGTCGTCGGTGTTCTCGAAGTAGTTGCCCTCGACCAGTACGCCGGCGTTCTCGGTGGAGGCGACGCCGTAGGAGCTGACGTTGCTGAAGTAGTTGTTCAGCACGTGCACCGGGTTGCCGAAGCGGACGCGCGGGTTGCGCTGCGTCGTGCCGTCGAACCAGTTGAAGGCGTAGGTGACCTTCAGCTTGCCGGTGTCCTCGCTGGCGTTGTCGTCGGAGTGACCGAGCAGCATGTTCTTGTCCTGGTTGTGCGTGCGGTTCCAGGACACCGTGATGTTGGTGGACGACCGCTTGATGTCCACGGCGCCGTCGTAGGCGTTCGAGATGTCGTTGTGGTCGATGAACACGTTGGTCGAGTACTGCACGTTGATCGCGTCGTCGGCGGAGCCGGTGAACGTCAGGTTCTGGATGATGACGTTGCTGACGCTGGCGACGTTGAGGCCGTAGCCGGTGATCTTTCCTGCGGTACCGACGCCGACGATGGTCTTGTTCGAGGCGACCTTCGTCATCGACGACAGCGAGATGGTGCCGTTGACCCGGACCGTCTGCGTGGTGCTGCTCTGCACCGCCGAGATGAAGGCGGAGGCGGTGGTGACGGTCACCGTGCTGCCGCCGGCGCCGCCCGTGGTGGCGGCGCCGAACCCGATGGGGGCCGCGGCCAGCGCCGCCGTCGTGTCCTGCGCGCCGGTGGTGGAACCGCTGGCGGTGGTGGCTCCGATGACCGCCAGGGCGACGGCGCTCGCCGCCGTGGCCCCTGCCAGGGTGAACCGTGCGCTCGTCCTGCGCATGTTGTTCTCCGTCCGTGGGGTTAGTGGAGAAGGTGTCGTGCTGTGGGGGTGCACCACCGGGGCCGCGCGGTCGGCTTGTTGTGAGACTAGGGGGACGGCTGTGGACGATGACGGGCCGTGTGTGGACTATTGCGTTCCGCGGCGTGTGCTACTCGCGTTGAGCGGCGTGCGTCCGCGGGAACGCGTCGGATGAGGGGCCCGGCGGCCGCGGGGGCGCGCCCGGCTCGTGGCTCACGTCCGCGGCGGTGCGGCCGGCTCGGTGGCTTCCGTTCGCAGCGGTGCGGCCGTGCGGGCCGCTATCTCCTCCGGGTGGACGCCCGGTGCCCTCTCCACGAGGACGAAGCCGCCGGGGGTCACGTCGATGACGCCCAGGTCGGTCACGACCCGGTGCACGCACGCCCGGCCGGTGAGCGGCAGCGTGCAGCGCCGGACCAGTTTGGGGCTGCCGTCCTTGGCGGTGTGGTCCATGAGGACGATGACGCGGCGGGCCCCGTGCACGAGGTCCATCGCCCCGCCCATGCCTTTGATCATTTTGCCGGGGACGCTCCAGTTGGCCAGGTCGCCGGCGGCGGAGACCTGCATGGCGCCGAGCACGGCGATGTCGACGTGGCCGCCGCGGATCATCCCGAAGGAGAGCGCCGAGTCGAAGAAGGAGGCGCCGGGCAGCACGGTGACCGTCTCCTTCCCGGCATTGATCAGATCCGGGTCCACCTCGTGCGCGTAGGGGTAGGGGCCGGTGCCGAGGATGCCGTTCTCGGAGTGCAGGGTGACGTGCACGCCCGGCGGGAGGTGGCCGGGGATCGCCGTGGGCAGTCCGATGCCCAGGTTGACGTACGAACCGTCGGTCAGTTCCTCGGCGGCGCGGGCCGCCATCTGCTCGCGGGTCCAGGCCATCAGCGCCGCACCGTCCTCTGCTCGATCGTGCCCATCAGACCCGTACCGTCCTCTTCTCGATCTTCTTCGCGGCCGCCTGCTCGGGGGTGAGGACGACGACGCGCTGGACGAACACCCCGGGCACATGGACGTGTTCGGGGTCGAGGGTGCCCGGGGCGACGAGCTCCTCCACCTCGGCGACGGTGATCCGTCCGGCCATCGCGGCCAGGGGGTTGAAGTTGGCGGCGGCCCGGCGGAACACCAGGTTGCCGTGGTGGTCGCCGCGCCAGGCACGGACCAGGGCGTAGTCGGTGGTGATGCCCTCTTCCAGCACGTACGTCCGGCCACCGAAGGTGCGGGTCTCCTTGGGCGGCGAGGCCACGGCCGTGCCGCCTCCGGGCGCGTACCGCCAGGGCAGGCCGCCCTCGGCGATCTGGGTGCCGACGCCGGCCGGGGTGTAGAAGGCCGGTATGCCGCAGCCCCCGGCGCGCAGCCGCTCGGCGAGGGTGCCCTGCGGGACGAGCTCGACCTCCAGCTCGCCGGAGAGGTACTGCCGGGCGAACTCCTTGTTCTCGCCCACGTACGACCCGGTCACCCGGTCGATGCGGTGGGCGGCGAGCAGGATGCCGAGCCCCGCGCCGTCCACGCCGCAGTTGTTGGACACGACCGACAGTCCGGTGGCGCCCTGCTCGTACAGGGCGCCGATCACGACGTCGGGGACTCCGCTGAGGCCGAAGCCGCCGACCGCGAGGGACGAGCCGTCGGCGATGTCGTGGACCGCCTCGGCGGCGGTCGCGCACACCTTGTTCACGGGGGCGGGCTCCTAAGTCTCGGGATCTTCGGGGTTCTCGGGGTTCTCGGGGTTCTCGAGGTGTGGGGGTGCCGGGACGGCGAAGAGGCGCAGTTGCAGCGCGAGCGTCG
Source organism: Streptomyces sp. NPDC059785 (assembly GCF_042732375.1). Taxonomy (NCBI): domain Bacteria; kingdom Bacillati; phylum Actinomycetota; class Actinomycetes; order Kitasatosporales; family Streptomycetaceae; genus Streptomyces; species Streptomyces sp. NPDC059785. The sequence goes on along the minus strand of NZ_JBHWHV010000003.1, from coordinate 104,243 downwards.
CGTAGTAGCCGACGAGGGTGGACAGCTCGAAGAGGGTGCGCTCGCCGAGGGCGGCGCGGGCGGAGGCGTACCAGGCGTCGTCGAGTCCGTCCGCGCGGCCGGACAGGGCGCGGACGGCGGACCAGGCGGCGTGCTCGAACGGGTCGGTCAGGCCGGGGTCGCCGCCCGTGCGCAGGGCGCGTATCTCCGCGTCGGTGAGTCCGGCGGCCCGGCCGACGGGTTCATGGGCGTAGCGCTCGAAGTCGCTGTCCCACTCGGCGGCCACGACGAGGACGGCGGTCTCGCGGACGCGGGGCGGCAGCCCTGTGCGGTAGCGGATCGCCGAGCCGAGGGCCTGGAGGGCGCCGCCCAGCGGCGGGCTGAACAGCATGGCGTTGAACGGGCCGTTGAGGCGTCCCTCGGCGTCGGTGAGCGCGAAGAGCTGGGGTCCGTCGGCGCGGGGGCCGCCGGTGATCTCCTCGTACAGGGCGCGTTGTCCGGCGTCGAGCCGGTGCGGTTCGAGCAGGGGCAGCCGGCCGGCGTCGGGGGACGCGGGCGTGCGGGGTTCAGGGGTGTCGGTGGTCGGCTCGCGCATACAAATCGTGTCCTCGTGCGGAAGGATGCTGTGCTCTGCCGGCGGATGCTTCTGCTCATTCATCGGACGAGCCATGCGATTCGGTTCACGCCGTGCGCAGGATTCGCCCGACGTCAGACCTGTCGGACCCGTCAGACCTGTCGGACCTGTCGGACCCGTCAGACCCGTCAGACCTGTCGGACCCGTCAGGAACCGGACCCGGCCTTCACCTCGTCGGCCAGCCCAGCCAGTTCGGCGTCCGTGATCAGCCGGCGCTCGCGGGCCATCAGCGCGCGGGCCCGCCGCAGTACTTCGTCGACCTGACCGGTGGTCGTGAGCTCGGCACCCAGCTCGGTCAGCTTGTCCGTGAGGGTGTAGGGGCCGCTGTCCGGGGTGAAGGGGACCTTGCGGGCGTTGCCGAAGAGGGCGGGCTCCAGGCAGTTGTGGAGCAGCGGGTCGACGGCGGTCTCCTGGGTGATGAGGTCCATCCCGCCCCAGGAGAAGGCGCTGACTCCGGTGACCGGGTGGTTCCAGGCGAGGTGGTAGCCGGTCAGGTCCTCGCCGGCGCGGGCCAGGTCCGTCAGCCGCTCGGTGCGGATGCCGGTGCGCACGCCGTACAGCACCTCGAAGGCGGTCGCGGTGGCGGCCAGGTCGGCGTTGCCGGGGCCGCCGCAGTAACCGTTGACGGACAGTTCGACGACGTCGGCCCCGGCCCGTACGGAGCTGACGGCGCAGCCGACGGCGAGCCCGAAGGTGTTGTGCGGGTGCAGGCCGACCTGGACGGCGGGGGCGAGCTGCTTGGTGCGGGTGACCAGGTGGGCGTAGGCCTCGGGGCTCACGGCGCCCGGCCCGTCGAAGAGGGTGAGCTCGGTGGCGCCCGCGCCGGCCAGGGCGGTGACCGACTCCTCCAGGACCTCGTCGGTGAGGTAGGAGACCATCAGCATCGGCACGATGGCGTCGAGGCCGCGCGTCCGGGCGTGCCGGATGAGCGGGACGGCGCGGGCGAGCACGTCGGCACGGCTGCGCACGGGAGCGCCGGCGCGCCAGTCGTCGCCACGCCAGGCCTGCTGGTAGACGGCCGGGTTGTAGATCAGCGACGCCTCGCCGAGGCCCTGTACCCAGATCTGTACGGCGTCGTAACCGGCGTCGGCGGCGCGGTCGATGTCCTCGGTGGTGCGCAGCAGCGGCAGTACGGCGCGGCAGTCCGGGGCCTCGCCCTTGACGCGTTCGACCTCGGCCCGCAGCGCGTTGTCGTCGCGGCCCGCGAGCCCCGCGGTGACGACCTCGCGGACGCCCACGCCGATGAGCCGGCGCAGATACGCCTCCTTGGCCTCGGGGGTGGCGACGACGCCGGGCAGGGTCTCGACCGAGCGCAGGGTGGCGTCGCGCAGCCGTACGGAGGGCGGCATGGTCCCGCTGACCTCCGGGCGGCGGTTGAGCGGGCTGACCGACCAGCGCCCCGGCTCGTACGCGCCGGGCTCGCGCTTGGCGGCCAGTTCGGCCCGGAAACGGGCGATCTCCTCTTCGGTGAACACCGCCGGCTTGTCCATGGGTCCCTCCCGGGTGGGTGTCTCGGTCCGTTTCCGGCCTCCGCGACCGCTCCGGCCGCTTCCCCATCCAAGCATTCCGCCCGCATTCTGTCGACACTCACGCGATAACGGATAGCCACTCACCGCTCTGTACTGCATTTTCATCGCCGAGTGTTTACTTTCTGTCGACACTCTCCGACACTGTCGACAACTCGGCGGCCGCTCGCGCAAGCAGTCGCCGTCCGACCCGAACCGAAGGAGAACACCGTGACGGCAGACGCGCCCGGCGCAGCCCCGGGCCCCCGCCCCGACTCCGACGCACACGGGCCCCGCCGGGGGCGCCTCGCGGACCGGATCGCGGTGATCAGCGGCGCCGGCAGTGTCGGCCCCGGCTGGGGCAACGGCCGCGCCACCGCGATCGTCTTCGCCCGCGAGGGCGCCACCGTGTACCTCACCGACCGCGACGAGGACGCGCTGGAGGTCACCGCCCGGCAGATCCGCGAGGAGGGCGGCACCGCCCACACCCAGGTCCTCGACGTGACCGACCCCGACGGCGTCCAGGGCTACCTGGAGGAGACCGCGCGGCGGGCCGGACGCATCGACGTACTCGTCAACAACGTCGGGGGTTCCCGGCACGGCGGGGTGGCCGAACTCTCCCTGGAGGACTGGGACAGCCAGCTCCGCACCAACCTCACCACCGCCTTCCTGGCGTGCAGGAGCGTCGTGCCGATCATGCGGCGGGGCGGTGGCGGCGCCATCGTCAACACCGCCTCGGCGTCCGGGCAGCGCTGGACCGGCGCCGCCCAGGTCGGCTACGCGTCGGCCAAGGCGGCGGTCATCCAGCTCTCCCGGGTCACGGCCGTGCAGTACGCGCCGGACGGCATCCGCGTGAACACCGTGGTCCCCGGCCAGTTGCACACCCCGATGGTCGAGGCGCGGCTCGCGGGGCAGCGCGCGGGCGGCGACGTCGGGAAGCTGCTCGCCCAGCGGCAGGCCCGCATCCCGCTCGGCTTCATGGGGGACGGCCGCGACACCGCGTACGCCGCGCTGTTCCTGGCCTCCGACGAGGCCCGGTTCGTCACCGGCACGGAGATCGTCGTCGACGGCGGAATGACGGCCCGCTGTGACTGAGCCCGCCCTCACCGAAGCCGCCCTGACCGGAAGCCCCGTGGCCGGGAGCCCCCTGGCCGGAACCCCCTTGGCCGAAGCCGCCCGTCCCGAGACGGCCCGTACCGAGACGGCCCCTGCCGAAGCCGCCCGCGCCGAGGCAGACAAGACGGCGACCGCCGTCCCCCGCGCACCGGCCCCGCGGCCTCCCGCGACCGCCCCCTCCCCCGGCTGCCCGCCCCCGCACCCCTCCCCGCGCAGACCCGGCCTGGTGCTGCCGCCCGGCAGCTGTGACGCGCACTGCCACATCTTCGGCCCGGCCGACGTCTTCCCGTACGCGGCCGAGCGCACCTTCACCCCGTTCGACGCGCCCAAGGAGCACCTGGCCGCGCTCCACGCGCACCTGGGCCTGTCCCGTGCCGTGGTGGTGCAGTCCTCGTGCAGCGGAGTCGACCACCGGGGGCTGGTCGACGCCCTGGAGGCCGGGGCGGGGCGGCTGCGCGGCGTGGCGCTGATCGGCGAGACGACCACCCGGGCGGAGATCGAGGAACTGCACCGGGCCGGGGTGCGCGGTTTCCGCCTCAACTTCCTGCCGCATCTGCGCAGCGCGCCGACCCGCGAGGAGATCGACTCGGTCCTCGCGCGCGTGGACGGCCTCGGCTGGGTCGCCGAACTGCATCTCGCCGGGCGGGAGGCGGCCGAGTACGAGCACGTCATCCGCGCGTTCCCGGGCCGGGTCGTGATCGACCACCTGGCCCGGGTCGACCTGACGGAGGGGTACGGCAGCGCCCCGCTGCGCAGCCTGCGCGCCCTGCTCGACACGGGGAACGTCTGGCTGAAGGTCAGCGGCGTCGACCGGGTGTCGCGGCAGGGCCCGCCCTACGCCGACGCCGTGGCGCTGGCCGCGTCGTTCGTGACGTACGCGCCCGAGCGGGTGGTGTGGGGCACCGACTATCCGCACGTGAACATCGAGGGTGCCGCCCCGGACGACGGGCTGCTGGTCGACCTGCTCGCGGACATCGCGCCGGACCCCGCCCATCTGCACCGGCTGCTGGTCGACAACCCGGCCGGCCTCTTCGACTTCCCGCCGGTGGAGGACGTATGACCGACTTCGACGGAGTCCTTCTCACCCGGGGCTCCCGGGGCTACGAGGCCGCGCGGCTCGGCGCGGTGTGGAACGAGCGCAAGCCCGACCGCCACCCCGAGGCCATCCTGCTCGCCGCGAGCGACCGGGACGTCCAGCGCGGGGTGCGCCACGCCGCGGTCCGCGGCCTGCGGGTCTCGGTGCGCTCCGGCGGGCACAGCTGGATCGGCAGCGGGATCCGCGACGGGGGCCTGCTGATCGACCTGTCCGCGCTGGACGAGGTGACCATCGACACCGCGCAGCGCCGCGCCACCGTCCGGCCCGCCGTCCAGGGCACCCGCTTCAACGCGCTGCTGGCGGCCGAGGGTCTGGTCTTCCCCAGCGGCCACTGCCCCTCGGTGGGGGTCGGCGGCTTCCTGATCGGCGGCGGCTACGGCTGGAACTCCCGTGCGCTCGGCCCGGCCTGTTTCAGCGTCGAGGCGGTGGACGCCGTCCTGGCCGACGGCAGCCTGGTGCACGCCACCGACGAGAGCCACCCCGACCTGATGTGGGCGGTGCGCGGCTCGGGCCCCGGTTTCTTCGCCATCGTCACGCGCTTCCACCTGCGCGTGTATCCGGCGTACGACGAGATCCTGCGCAGCTTCTACGTCTTCCCGGAGGAGCTGCGCGACGAGGTGCTGGCCTGGACGTACGACACCGTGCCCGAGGTGTCCGACGCCCTGGAGATGTCCGCGAAGGTGGCCTTCTCCCCGGGCGCCGGGCGGCCGACGACGATGATCACCGCGGCGGCCTTCTGCACCCCGGGCACGGGCCCGGAGATGCTGGATCCGCTGGAGCGGGCGCCCTTCCTCCAGCACGCCCTGCGCAAGGCGGAGCGCGTGCCGTCGACACTCGACGACCTGTACGCACTCTCCGACGCGCTCACCCCCAAGGGCAACCGGTACGCCGTCGACGGGATCTGGACCGACGCCCCGGCGCGGGAGGTGCTGGACGCCGGCCGGCCGCTGCTCGAAGAACTGCCGACCCGCGAGAGCTTCCTGCTGTGGATGCTGTGGGGCGGGCAGCCGACCCGGGAGAACGCCTGCTGGTCCACACAGGCCCGGCTGTACTTCTCCCCCAACGCGGTCTGGCAGGACCCCGCCGACGATCTGCGCACCGAGCTGTGGGCGCACGAGGCACTGCGCGCCATGGCCCCGGTCGCGCGCGGCACGCAGTTCGCCGACGCCAACCCGGCCGACCGGCCCGACCACGGGCTCGAACCGGCGCAGGCGGCACGCCTGGAGCGGCTGCGGCGGCGCTACGACCCCGAGGGCCTGTTCCGCACCTACCTGTCTCCCGCGGAGTCCACGACGGCACTCGCGCTCCACCGTCACCATCTGCCGATTAGTGTCGACAGAGACCGCGAAATAGGGCTTCCTGACCCCTTGACCCCCTCTTAGTGTCGACAGTAACGTCCCGATTGCCGCACCATCCCAAGGAGACACAGTTGTCCAGGTCGCCCGGTACGCCGCCCGAGCCCTCGCCCGCTCCGCACTCTGCCCAGGCTATGCGCGGAGCCGTCGTCCGCCGAGGGGACGAATCCTATGAACCGGCCCGCCTCGACGCGGTCTGGAACGAGCGCAAGCCGGACCGGTTCCCCGACGTCATCGTCATGGCCGAGAACGAGCGGGACGTGGTCCTCGCCGTGCGCCACGCGCGCGCCGAGGGCATGCGGGTCTCCGTGCGCTCGGGCGGGCACAGCTGGGTCGGCAACGGCGTACGGGACGGCGGCCTGCTGATCGACCTCTCCCGCCTGACGGAGATCACCGTCGACCCGGAGGCCCGTACCGCCGCCGTGCAGCCGTCGGCCAAGGGGCCCGCCGTCCAGGAGGCGCTGGCGCCGCACGGCCTGTTCTTCCCCACCGGGCACGCGCCGACCGTGGGCATCGGCGGCTTCATCCTCGGCGGCGGCTACGGCTGGAACTCCCGCCATCTCGGACCCGCCTGCCTGAGCATCCGCGCCATCGACGTGGTGCTCGCCGACGGCACCCTGGTGCACGCCACCGACGACAACCACCCCGACCTGCTGTGGGCGGCGCGGGGCAGCGGCCCCGGCTTCTTCGGCGTCGTCACCCGCTTCTACCTGGACGTGTACGAGCGCCCGACCAGCATCGTGCGCACGGTGCACAGCTACCCGCTCGCCCTGCGCGACGAGGTGCTGGCCTGGACGTACGACCTGCTGGACACCCTGCCCAGCATGGTGGAGTTCTCCGCCAAGGTCGGCTTCACGCCCGGACTCGGCGCCCAGGCCGTCTCCGTGACCGCCACCGCCTTCTGCACCCCGGAACACGGCCCCGAGGCGCTGGCGCCCCTGGAGGACGCGCCCTTCCGTGACCGGGCCCTGCGCGCAGTGGTCGCCGAGGAGACCACCATCGAGGAGCTGTACGACATCGCGGACCGCCTCAACCCGGCCGGCCTGCGCTGGGCCGTGGACGGGGTGTGGGCCGAGGGCGACGCGGCCGGACTGCTGCGCGCCGCCGCGCCCGTACTGGACGCCATGCCCGGCGGCATCAGCTTCGTGCTGTGGATGCTGTGGGGCCACTACCCGCCGCGCCCGAACGCCTGCTGGTCGGCGCAGGCCAAGGCGTACCTCTCCCCCAACTCGGGCTGGCACGACCCGGCGCAGGACCTGCGCCACGAGGACTGGGTGCACGGGTCGCTGGCCGGGGTGCAGCACCTGTCCAAGGGCCTGCAATTCTCCGACAACAACGTGGCGGACCGCTTCGACCACGGCCTCAGCCCCGAGAACGCCGAACGGCTGGAGAAGATCCGCGCCGTGTACGACCCCGACGGGCTCTTCCGCACCTACATGGCGCCCGCCGAGTCCACCACCGCCTACGCGGCCGACCGCCGCCCGTAAACCCCCCTTCTCAGCGCACGCCCCGCACCGCACCCTCATCGAGCCGCATCCGTGCAAAGGAGCACAACGTCATGCCGAAGAGCAGGAGAAACCCGTGGCGCCGACTCTCCGTCGCGGTGGTGACGCTGGCCGTCGCCGCGCCCGTCGCCGCCTGCGGCTCGGGCGACTCCACCGCCGCCACCAGCAGTGACGGCAAAGCCAAGATCACCGTGCTGCGCTCCAACGGCTCGCTCTTCGAGCCGCTCTTCATCGCCCAGCAGCAGGGCTACTTCAAGGACGCGGGTCTGGACGTCACCATCAAGGCCGGCGCCCAGGACACCTCGCAGAACGCCCCGTCCGTCCTCAACGGCGAGGCCCAGTTCGCGATGACGGACAGCTCCGGCTTCCTCAAGGGCGCCGCGAAGAAGATGCCCATCCGCATCGCGACCGGCCTGGTGACCGCCACCAACAAGACCGAACCCACCGACGGTCTGCTGGTGAAGAAGTCCAGCTCCATCGACTCCTTCGCCGACCTGGAGGGCAAGACGGTCGGCCTCTCGGCGCTCGGCGGCACGATCCAGTTCATCGTCGAGTACCTGGTCGAGAAGGACGGCGGCGACCCGGAGAAGGTCAAGTTCGTCTCCCTGCCGACCACCTCGCTCACCGACGCGGCCAGCAGCGGCAAGACCGACGCCGTCTACTCCTTCGGCGCCTTCTACGCGGCCGGCAAGCAGGCCGGGCTGCGCTCGATCGGCAACGGCATGAACGACCTGCCCGGCATCACCCAGGGCGTGCTCTTCGCCGGCCAGGAGTACCTGTCGAAGAACGCCGCCACGGCGAAGAAGTTCACCGGCGCCATCGCCAAGGCGATCACCTACGCCAACGCGCACCCCGAAGCGGTCAAGGCGATCGACAAGGAGTACACCCAGCTCTCCGACGACTTCATCGACAACTCCGAGATCGCCTACTACGACAAGTCCATCAACACCAAGGTGATGCGGACCGTCATCACGAAGATGAACGAGTACGGCATCCTCACCAGCGCCCCGAAGGACGACGCCCTGTACTGGGACGGGGTCTCCACCGTCACCTCCACCAGCTGACCCGGCCGAGGAAGCACCATGGCTACTTCACTCACCGAGCGGCGCCCCGCCAAAGCCGGGGTGCCGCCCGCCCGCCGCGCGGGGCGCCCCGGACGCCACCGGCTCCGGCTCCTCCAACTCGCCGCCGTCCTGGTGGCGCTCGGCCTCTGGGCGGCGGTCGCGGCGGCGGGCCTGGTGACCGCGACGGCCCTGCCGGGACCCGGCGCGGTGTTCGGGAAGTTCCCCGCGCTGCTCGGCAGCGCCACGTACTGGCAGGCGGTGGGCGAGACCCTGCGCGGCGCCGTCACCGGCTTCGCCCTGGCGGCCGTCGCCGGCATCCCGCTGGGCCTGGCCACCGGCACCTACGCCGCCGCCGAGCGCTCCTCGCGGCTCCTGGTCGACGTGCTGCGCTCGTTCCCCGTCATCGCGCTGCTGCCGGTGTTCCTGCTGGTCCTGGGTTCGACCCCGACGATGAAGGCCACCGTCGTCTTCATCGCCTGCGTCTTCCCGGTCTTCCTCCAGGCCCAGTACGGCGCCCGGACCGTGACCCCGATGATCGACGAGACGGTGCGCAGCTACCGCATCCCGCGGCATCTGCACTTCCGCAAGGTGGTGCTGCCCAGCGCCACGCCCTCGGTCATGACCGGGCTGCGGCTCGCGGCGACCACCTCGGTGCTCGTGGCCATCGGGGTCGAGGTGCTCACCACGCTGCCCGGCATCGGCCACGAGGTGGTCCAGTCGCAGCAGGGCGACGCCTCCGCGCAGGCGTACGCGTACATCCTCACCGCGGGTGCGATCGGCTACACGATCAATCTGCTGTCCCAGATCACCGAACGGCTGCTGCTGCGCCGGCGCCCGCCCGCGCACACCGACTGAGAAGGGAGGCCGACATGGACGACAACCGCTCCGGCGCCCTGTGGCGGTCCGCGCTGGTCCAGCTCTGGCTGCCGGTCCTGGTCGTCGCCGTACTGCTGCTGGCCACCGCCGGCAACACCAGTTTCTACTTCCCGCCGGCCACCGACGTGCTCGCCACCCTGTGGCGGGAGCTGGTCCACGGCGGGCTCGTGGGCGATCTGCTGTTCTCGCTGCGCAACATCGCCGCGGGCCTGGCCATCGCGACCGCCGTCGGCGTCGGCGCCGGGCTCGTCATCGGCGAGGTCGAGCTGCTGCGCCAGATCACCGCCCCGCTCCTGGACTTCGCCCGCGCGACGCCGACCGTGGCGTTCGTGCCCGTCATCATCCTGACCCTGGGCATCGGCTCGGGCCCGAAGATCTTCCTGATCGCGTTCGGCTCGCTCTGGCCGATCCTGCTGAACACCATCAGCGGCGTGCACGGCATCAACCCGGCCGTGCACGAGACCGCGCACAGCTACCGCGTCCCCTGGCGGCTGCGGCTGCTGAAGGTGGTGCTGCCCGGTGCGCTGCCGCAGATCTTCGCCGGCATCCGCGTCGCCCTGTCCATCGCGGTGGTCCTGATGGTGGTCAGCGAGATCTACGGCTCCCCGGTGGGCCTCGGCAACTTCATCCTGCAAAGCGGCTCCAGCTTCGCCGTCCCGGAGACCTGGGCCGGCACCGTCCTGATCGGCATCCTCGGCTACGGCCTGAGCGTGCTGCTCCTCGCGGCCGAGTACGTGCTGCTCGGCTGGTACCACCAGCGTCCGCCCCGTACCCGGCGGACCGAGACCCGGAACGAGGTCGAGTCGTGATGCAGCGGCATCTGAAAGCGGGCGGATCCAGCCTGGTCGTACGGGACGTCTGCAAGTCGTTCGGGCACGGCGCGGACGAGCACCGGGTGATCGAGGGCCTGTCGCTGCGGGTGGACCCCGGTGAGTTCGTCTGTGTCGTCGGCCCGTCCGGCGCGGGCAAGACGACCCTGCTGCGCTGTCTTTCCGGACTGACCCGCCCCACTTCCGGCACCGTCCACTACGGGGACACGCCCCTGACCCGGCCGCTCGCCGACATCGCGGTGGTCTTCCAGGACTACCGGGGTTCGCTGATGCCCTGGATGCGGGTACGGGACAACGTCGCCTTCCCGCTGGAGGGAGTCGGCGTCAAGCGGGCCGAGCGGCGCCGGCGGGCCGACGAGTGCCTGGCCGCCGTCGGCCTCGAGGACGTCGGCGACAAGTACCCCTGGCAGCTGTCGGGCGGTATGCAGCAGCGGGTCGCCATCGCCCGCGGGCTCGCCTACGAGGCCCCGGTGCTGCTGATGGACGAGCCGTTCGGCTCGGTGGACGCCCAGTCCCGCTTCGACCTGGAGGACCTGGCCCTGTCGCTGCGCGAGCGGCTCGGCATCACCGTCATCGTCGTCACCCACGACATCGACGAGGCCGTCTACCTGGGCGACCGGGTCGTGGTGCTCGGCGGCCGGCCCACCTCCGTCGTCGACAACCTCACCGTCGACCTGGGCCGGGACCGCGACCAGCTCACCACCCGCGCCGACCCCCGCTTCGCCGGCCTGCGCACGCGCGTGCTGACCCTGATCCGCGGCGGCCGGGGGGACCAAGAGACTTCCGAGCGGTCCACGAGGACGGCACCGGCCGCGCGGGAAGTGATCCAGAAGTGATCCGCTTCGACCACGTGGGGCTCTCGGTGCCCGACCTGGAGGCCGCGGCGCGGTGGTACTGCGCCGCGCTCGGCCTGAGTGCCGCACCCGCCTTCCAGGTCGCGGGCACCGATCTGCGCGGGGTGATGCTGCTGCACGACAGCGGCTACCGCGTCGAGTTGCTGCACCGCCCGGGGGCCCGGCCCGGCCCCGTGACGGACACCCCGCTGGACGCGGCCGGCACGCTGGGCTTCGGGCACATGTGTCTGTGCGTCGAGGACGTGGACGCCGAGTTCGCCCGGCTGACCGGGCTCGGCGCGACGACCGCCATGGCTCCGCAGGCGGCGCCGCGCCCCGGCGCCCGGATGGCCTTCGTCCGCGACCCGTACGGCAATCTGATCGAACTGCTCGACCGTAAGTGACCCCATGCGGGAGGGGCCCCGGACAGGTGTCCGGGGCCCCTCCCGTGTGCGCCGTTCAGGCGCCGATCATGTTGTAGCCGCCGTCGGCGATGAGGAAGCCGCCGGTGATGTGGTGGGCGTCCTCGGTGGCCAGGAACAGCGCGGCGCCCGCCAGTTCCTGCGGGCCCGGGATGCGGCCCATCGGCGTCAGCTCGCGCAGCTTGTCCCCGCGTCCGCTCTTCCAGTCGTCCCGGCCGAGCGTCGCCTCGGTCTCGATGAAGCCGGGCGCGAAGACGTTGACGCGGACGGCCGGGGCGAAGGCGTGGGCGTAGGACTTGGTGAGGCCGATGATCCCGTACTTGGCCGCCGCGTACTGCGGGGCGCGGGCGCTGCCCCGGGCCACCACCGTGGAGCCGATGTTGACGATGGCGCCGCCGCCCTCCTGCTCCAGCATGCGGGCGCCGAACTCGTGCGTGCACAGCAGGGTGCCCTTGATGTCGACCGCGAGGACGTGGTCGACGGACTCCTCGGTGATGTCGCGCCAGGACATCTGCTCGCGGGCCACGTCACCGACGTTGTTCACGGCGACGTCGAGCCGGCCGAAGTGCTCGAAGACGTCGTCGGCCATCCGCTTGATCTGGTCGTGCTCGGCGATGTCGGCCTGGACGACGAACGCCTTGCGGCCGAGCGCCGTCACGCGCTCCGCGGTGCGTTCCGCGCCCGCGCGCGAACTGCGATAGTGGACCGCGACGTCGGCGCCCTCCTGGGCGGCCCGTACCGCGATCTCGGCACCGAAGCCGGTACCGGCGCCGGTGACCAGGACGGTCTTTCCGGTGAAGCGCTGGGAGTGGGTCATGGGAGCTCCGTTCCAACGAGGTGTCGTACGAGGGTGCGGCGGCGCTGTCATACGAGGGTGCGGCCGCCGTCGGCGTAGAGCACGTGTCCGGTGACGAACGCGGCCTCCGCCGAGGCGAGGAAGAGCACGGGACCGACCAGGTCGTCCGTGCGGCCCAGGCGCCCGGCGGGCACCAGCGCCTCCATCGACGCGCGCATGCCGGGCTCGGCGAGGTAGGCGCGGGTCAGGTCGGTCTCGGTGTAGCCGGGGGCCACCGCGTTGACGGTGACGCCGTCGGCGGCCCATTCGCGGGCCATCACGCGCATGAGCTGGTTGACGCCGCCCTTGGTGGCCGCGTACGGCGCGTGGTCGCGGTGGGCGAGCAGGCCCGAGACGGAGGAGAGGTAGACGATCCGGCCGTAGCCGCTCGCCACCATGCGGGCGCCGACGGCCCGGCCGAGCCGGAAGGCGCTGCTCAGGTTGATGCCGACCAGCCGCTCCCACACGTCGTCGGGGGTTTCGAGCACGGGTCTGCGGTCGTTGGCGCCGACGGCGTGCACGAAGACGTCGAGGCCGCCGAGCCGTTCGGCGGCCTCGGTGACGGCGCGCGCGCAGCCGTCGCCGTCGGAGAGGTCGGCGGTCAGGCCGTGCACGGCGCCGAATCCCTCGGCGGTACGGGTCCTGCTGACCTTGGCCAGTTGTTCGGGGTCGCGGTCCACCACGACCACGTCGGCGCCGGCGTCCGCCAGGGCCTGGGCCACGGCGGCTCCGATGCCTCCGGCGCCGGCGACGAGCGCGCGGGTCCCGGAGAAGTTCCACTGGGTCTGCATGGATCGGACCGTAATGGACGCGAGAACAAGGTGTCCACACTTCACCCCACTATTGACGGCCCCAATCGCTTGATGCAGGCTGAGTGTCGACAGTTGCTAGGAGGTCTTGATGAAGCTGGTGACATTCGACGAGGGGCTCGTGGGGCGCCTCGACGGGGACACGGTGATCGAGCTCGACGTCCCGTCGACGCGGGCGTTCTTCGAGCGCGAGGGCCGGGCCGGGGAGACGGGGCGGACGTTCGCGCTCGCCGACGTCCGGCTGCGCGCCCCGATCACACCGAAGAAGTTCTTCCACACGGCCGGGAACTTCCGCGAGCACCACGAGGATCTGGAACGCGTCGACTGGTCCCACCCCGTCAACAAGGGCATCGTCTTCTTCCAGAACGTGGACGCGATCATCGGCCCGGACGAACCGATCGTCCATCCCGCCCATCTGACCCGGGAGATGGACTACGAGCTGGAGCTCGCGGTGGTCATCGGCAAGCCGGGCAAGTTCTTCACCGCCGAGCAGGCCGCCGAACACATCGCGGGCTACCTGGTCTTCAACGACATCACCGCGCGCGACATCCAGCGCAAGGAGATGGAGTCGGGCGTCTTCTCCTTCTCCAAGGCCATCGACACCTTCTGCCCGATCGGCCCGTACATCGTGACCGCCGACGAGATCGGCGACCCGCACGATCTGGACATGGAGCTGCGGGTCAACGGCGACGTGCGCCAGAAGTCCAACACCTCGCGCATGTCGGTGTCGATCCCGCAGCTCGTGGCGTACCACTCCCCGCAGACCTACAGCGCGGGCGACCTCATCACCACCGGCACGATCGCCGGGGTCGCGGCGAGCACCGCCGACCCGTTCGCGAACTACCTGAAGCCCGGTGACGTGGTCGAGGCGGAGATCGAGAAGCTGGGCGTGCTGCGCAACCGGGTGGTGTCCTGGCAGGAGGCGTACGGCAGCGAAGAGCCCCCAGCGGAACAGTGGGTGTGACGGCATGCGGATCGCCAATCTCGCGGGCCGGCCGGCCCTGCTGACCGGCGGCGGGGCCGTCGACGTGGCCGCCGGCGGCTTCGACCCCGGCCCGGACGCGGTCTTCCGCCAGTGGGACGCGCTGCTCGACTGGTCCGCCGGGGTCGACCCGGCGACGGCCGTCCCGTACCAGGAGTCCGATCTCCTCGCCCCGGTTCCCGAGCCGCGCCAGGTCTTCGCCGTCGCCCTCAACTACCGCCCGCACACCGCCGAGGCGGGGTACGAGGAACCGGCCGAGCCGCTGATCTTCACCAAGTTCCCCAGCTGCCTCACAGGTCCGTGCACCACGATCGGGCTGCCGCCCGGTCATGTCGACTGGGAGCTGGAGATGGTCGCCGTCATCGGCCGCGACGCCCACCGGGTGCCGGCCGAGAAGGGCTGGGAGCCGGTGGTCGCGCTGACCGTGGGACAGGACCTGTCCGAGCGGGTCTCGCAGCTCGCGGGGCGGCCCGCGCAGTTCTCGCTGGGCAAGTCCTTCCCCGGCTTCGGCCCGGTGGGACCCGCGCTGGTGAGCCTCGGCGACGTACCGGACCGCGACGACCTGGAACTGACCTGCGAGCTGAACGGGGAGCCGGTCCAGCACGACCGCACCTCGAACATGATCTTCCCGGTGCCGGAGCTGGTCGCCCGGATCAGCGCCGTCTGCCCGCTGCGGCCCGGCGACCTGATCTTCACCGGCACCCCCGCGGGCGTCGGCAACCGCCGGACCCCGCAACGCTTCCTCACCCCCGGCGACACCCTGGTCAGCAGGATCGGGGGGCTCGGCGAGATGCGGCACACCTTCAGGAGCGCACCATGAGCGGCAGCAGCAGCGGGAAGACCCTCTTCACCGACGTCCAGGTCTTCGACGGCACCGGACGAGACCCCTTCGCCGCCGAGGTCCTCGTCGAGGGCAACCGCATCGCGAAGGTCGGACACCGCATACCGGCCGGGCTGTGGGCCGGGGCGCGGGTGGTCGAGGGCGGTGGCGGCACCCTGCTGCCGGGACTCGTGGACTCCCACACCCACCTCGGCTTCGGCTCCACCGTCGAACACCGCTCGCTGCGCCGGGACGAACCCGACGAGGAGAAGGCCCTGCTGGTCGCGCACGCCGGGCGCGTCATGCTGGACCACGGCATCACCAGCGCCTACTCGGGCGGCAACCGGCTGCCCCGTACGGAGACCGCCGCGCGCAAGGCGTTCGCCGAGGGCTGGATGCCGGGGCCGCGGTTCAAGGCCGCCTCCTGGGAGGGCACGGCGGGCATGCGCACACCGGGGGTCTACGACTTCCCCGGCATCGACGGCCGGGCCTCCGACCCGGACTCGGTGAGCGGCTTCGTCGGGGAGATGGCGGACCTGGGTGTCGACATCGTGAAGCTGTCCCTGTCGGGCGAGAGCGCGGTGGTGCAGGGCACCTCCCGGATCGTGCAGTTCACCGAGGAGGAGGTCGCCGCCGCGTCGGCCGTCGCCCGCGAACGCGGGGTGTGGCTCACCGCGCACGCGCACGCCGCCGAGTCGGTCAAGATGGCCGTACGGCACGGCATCCGGGCCGTCTACCACTGCACGTTCGCCGACGAGGAAGCCCTCGACCTGCTGGAGGCGGCCCGCGACCGGCTGTTCGTGGCGCCCACCCCCGGCATCATCTACGCCAATCTGCACGAGGCCGACAGCGAGCCCGAGCCCGGTATGGAGGTCGAGGCCACCGAGAAGGCGGTCCGGCAGGTCGTGCCCGAGCTCGTGCGGCGCGGCATCCGGGTCGTCCCCGGCGGCGACTACGGCTTCCCGTGGAACCCGGTCGGCCGCAATCTGCGCGACCTCCAGCTGTTCGTGGAGTGGTTCGGCTTCACCCCGGCCGAGGCACTGCGGGCCGCCACCCAGTACGGCGGCCAGGTCATGGACATGGGCGACGAACTCGGCCTGGTCCGCGAGGGCTGCCTGGCCGACCTCGTGCTGGTCGACGGCGACCCGCTGGACGACATCTCCGTCCTCCAGGACCCCGGCCGGCTCGCCGCGATCATGAAGGACGGCGCGCTGCACAAGGCGCGCGCATGACGGCTCCGCGCGCCCGCACGGTCACCGGGCGGCTGCTCGGCGCGTGGGACGGCTCCGTGGCCGTGTTCCGCGGGGTGCCCTTCGCCGAGCCGCCGGTCGGCGCGGGGCGCTGGCGGCCCCCGCGGCGCGCGGCGGGCTGGGACGGCGAGCGCCCCGCGGACCGCTTCGCGCCCGCGCCCCTGCAACCGCAGCCGCCGCGCGACTCGGTCATGTACCGCGCCAACTTCGACGACCGGCAGGCCCTGGTGATGAGCGAGGACTGCCTCTACCTGAACGTGTGGACGCCCGAGCCCTCCCCCGCCGCCGGGCTCCCGGTCATGGTCTGGATCCACGGCGGCGGCAACCGCTACGGGTACGGCTCTCAGGACATCCACGACGGCGCCGCCATGGCCGCCCGCGGCCTGGTCGTCGTCACCCTCAACCACCGCCTCGGCGCGCTCGGCTTCCTCGCCCACTCCGGGCTGGCCGCCGAGGACGACGCCGGCGCGTCGGGCAACTACGGGATGCTCGACATCCTCGCCGCGCTGACCTGGGTCCGGGAGAACATCGCGGCCTTCGGCGGCGACCCGGACCGGGTGACCCTGGCGGGCAACTCCGCCGGAGCCGCCCACATCTGCCATCTGATGGCCTCGCGGGCGGCCCGCCCGCTCTTTTGTGGCGCCATCGGGCAGAGCGCCTCCGGGGTGGGCCGCGCGGAGGGCCCGCTGCCGGGCCAGGAGGACGCCCAGAAGCTGGGCCTTGCGTACGCGGACGGCTTCGGCGCCCGTGACATCGGCGCGCTGCGCCGCGTCTCGGGCGTCGAGCTGGTCGTGCGCGGTCACTTCGGTCCCGTCGTGGACGGCAGGCTGCTCACCGAGCCGACCGACGGCGTCTTCGCCGCGGGCCGCCAGCACGCCGTCCCGCTGCTGCTCGGCACCAACTCCGACGAAGGCACGGTGTACGCGTCCGCCGCGGAGGACGCGGGGACCGTGGGGGACGCGCGCTTCACCGGCCCCGTCTGGCAGTGGGCCCGTACGCACGCCGCCACCGCGGCCACCTGGATGTACCGCTTCACCCGCAGGCCACCGCTGCCGCCGGGCCTGCCCGACCTCGGCGTCCACCACACCGCCGAACTCCCCTACGCGCTGGACACTTTGGCGATGCGGCGCGGCTGGCCGTGGCAGGACACCGACCGGCGTCTCGCGGCCGTCATGGCCGGCACCTGGGCGCGGTTCGTGGCCACGGGCGACCCGGGCGGGGCCGGGTTGCCGCCCTGGCCGCGGTTCACCGGCCCCGACGAGACACCCGTGATGCTCTTCGGCGACACCGTCGAACCGGGTGTCCTGCGCGCGCCCCGGCAGCGGTGAGCCGCGCGCTCCCCTACAGCAGTGAGAAAGGAAGACCGTGGCACGACTCCCGGGTACCGACGGGAGCGGGGACATCGCGGACCGCATCCGGGCACGGCGGGGCGGAGCCCTGCGGCCGCTCGACCGGATGCTGCTGCACAGTCCCCCGCTCGCCGACGGCTGGAACAGCCTGCTGGGCGCCGTACGGCAGCGCATGACGCTGCCCGCCGGCCTCCGTGAGCTGGTGATCCTCAGGATCGCCGTGCTCAACCGGGCCGGCTACGAGTGGACGGCGCACGAGCCCGAAGCGCGCGCCGCCGGGCTCGGCGACCGGCAGCTCGCGGCCGTCCGCGCAGCGGACGCCGCGCACCATCCTGACCTCGACGCGCGGCAGCGCCGGGTCGTCGCCTACACCGACGCCATGACCCGGCAGGTACACGTCCCCGACGCCGTGTTCGACGCGCTGCGCGCCGACTTCGCCGAGGCGGAACTGGTGGAGCTGACCGCGACGGCGGCCGCGTACAACATGGTGTCCCGTTTTCTCGTCGCCCTCGATGTGGCGGACCCGTCCGGCAAGGCACCTCACGACCAGGAGGAGAAGGAGAACATGAGCGAGCAGCGGGACGGCGCCGGCGGCAGGCTCGGCGGCAAGGTCGCCCTCGTCACCGGCGCGGGCGCCGGTATCGGGCAGGGCTGCGCGCTGCTCTTCGCCGAGCAGGGCGCGACGGTCGTCGGCTGCGACATCGACCCGGCCGCGGCGGAGCGCACCCGCAAGCTGGCCGCCGAGCGCGGACTCGCCCTGGACGTGCTGGCGCCGTACGACATGACCGACCCGGACGACGCCCGGCGCTTCGCCGACGAGGCGTATCAGCGGTACGGCCGCGTGGACGCGCTGGTGACGGCCGGGGCCATCGCGCCGCACATGGCCACCGCCGCCGACATGGACTTCGAGGACCAGTGGACCCCGACGATGCGGGGCGAGGTCGACGTCGTGTTCCTGCCGGTGCAGGCCGCCTGGCGGTACATGGAGGCGTCGGGCGGCGGCTCGATCATCAACTTCGCCTCGGTGAACGCCTTCCGGGGCAGCGGCACGTTCGGGATGGTCGCGCACTGCGCGGGCAAGGCGGCCGTGCTCGGGCTGACCCGGCAACTGGCCGCGGAGGGCGGCCCGATGGGCATCCGCGCCAACACCATCTCCCCCGGCATGGTGCGTACGCCCGCCACCGAGTCGGCCGGCGCCCACGAGGGAGCGGCCCAGCAGGCGCTGCTGAGCCGCATTCCGCTCGGCCGGGTCGGCACGCCCGAGGACATCGCCTGGTGCGCGGTCTACCTGGCCTCGGACGAGTCGGCGTGGGTCACCGGCGGCAACTTCCCGGTGGACGGCGGGGTGCTCGCCAAGTAGCCCCCGCGCACCGGCGCTCAGGCAGGCGTGGTACGGCGTTTGCGCGGGGTCTTGCGGGGGCGGGCGCCGTCCTGCTCGATCTGCTCCTCGACCGCGCGCAGCGCCCGTACCGTGGCCCCCGCGATCAGCGCAGAGGCGAGTTCGCCGTCGCGCTCCTCGTACGCCTGGATCAGCCGTTCCTGGTCGTCGACGCTGTAGGCGATGCGGCCCGGGCGGGTCAGGCTGAGATGGCGCAGTACCAGGGTGCGCAGGGCGAGCGAGTCGAGGATCTGCTTCAGGGTGGCGTTCTGGGCGATCTCCGTCATCCGCTCCTGGAGCTGGACGTGGCTCCAGAAGTAGCCGTCCACGTCCCCCGCGTCGGCCAGCTCCCGCATGTGCTCGACCTGGGCGCGCAGTTCGGCGAGTTCCTCGTCCGTGGCGCGCTCGACGAGCAGTCCTGCGAGCATCGCGAGCAGCCGCCGGCGCACCTGGTAGATGTCCCGGATGTCCTGGAGGGAGGGCGCGGCCACCCGTGGCCTGCGCCGCGCCTTCATCTCGACCAGGCCCTCCTGTTCGAGGAGCATCAGCGCCTCGCGCACGGGGGTGCGGCTGGTGTCGAACCGCCGTGACAGCTCGACGCTGTTGAGGTCCTGGCCCGCTTCGAGGCGTCCCTCGATGATCCCGGCACCGACCCATTCGGCGATCTGCGCGACGAGCGGTTCACGCCGGTCGCGCAGCCGCAGCAGGCGGTCCAGCACGAGGTGCGTGTCCTGTTCAGCCATGCGGTGCGTCTCCCTGCCGGGTCGGATTCACAGTTTCTGCAACGGTGTCGACACTATCGCATGAACTGACCCGAAGTTGACCGCGCACGGGGCAGACGTGTCGACACAATCGGACATTCCCCGATTTCCCGCAGGCGCACGAGAACCCGGGACGACCTGTGCACGAAGACGGTACGACGTCACCGCCCGGCAGACGAGCCGTTGTCGGCGGCGGGGCGCCGGCCGCATGCGCGGCGGGCGGTCCGGCCGCCGCCGCGGCGGGTCGGCGCGCGGTGCGCGGGGACCCGCCGCGGCGTCCCGGTCAGGCCACGCTCAGCGTGAGCGCCCCGGTGTAGGTGGTGCCGGGCTCGATGGCCGTGACCGTGCCGTCCACCGTCAGGGTCACCTTCTTCCCGCGAGGCGCCTTGACCGCGGCGTCGGCGGCCAGCGTCAGCGCGCTCAGGTACGAGGTGCCGGTGACCTTCCAGACGGAGCCGGCGCCCAGCGTCACGACGACGCCGTTGTTGACCACCGCGCCCGGGGTGTTGGTGACCTCGCTGACCTGCCGGTACTGGGTGTAGTCGATGGTCGTGACGTGGTGCTTGGTGGTGGAGGCGGAGATGACGCCCGCCACGGTCGAGCCGGTGAACGTCAGGACCAGGTTCTGACCCTGGAGGTTCGCGTTGCCGCCGCCGCGCACCGCGTTGTAGAAGTCCCCCTCGATCTCGATGTCGGTGAAGGACGCCTTGGCGTCGGTGGCCTGGGCACTGGTGGTGTCCCAGGTGGCGGACTTGGCCGGAGTGCCCGTGGGGTCGGTGTACGTGCCGGTCATCTCGGTGGACCAGGGCTTTCCGGTCACCGCCTGGCTGCTGGGCCGGTCGGTGTCCATGAGCTGGAAGACGATCCCGTTGCCCGGGGTGATCGAGGCGCCCTTCGAGCCGTCGACGGTGAGCGACGCGGCGACCGCCTTGCACATGAACGCGGTCTTCCCGGTACGCACCCGGGTCCCGCCGTCGATGGTGACCGAGCCCGCGGCGTACCACAGGACCATGAAGCGACCGGCGTCGACGGTGGTCCGCCGCTGCGGCAGCGCCCTCAGCTCGGCGCGGGACAGACCGATCTCCAGCGACTCGTTCAGCGCGGCGACGGCCTCGGGGGTGCTGTCGCCGTAGTGGGCCGAGGCGCCCCAGTGGATGAGCGCGTAGTCGCCGACGTCGAAGGTGCAGCCGAGGAAGTTCTCGGTGACCTGGCCGATGGCATAGCTGCCGTAGCCCTGGCCGCCGGTGTTGGCGATCTTGGTGTTGATGGCGGTGAGCGTGCAGTTGCTGCCGCCGTCGACCGACAGGGCGCCCCACTTCTCGGAGGAGACCGAGGAGTTGACGTACGACGCTCTGGTGCTCGCGCCGAGCAGGTTGGTGGCGCGGACGTTGCCCGACAGACCCAGCATCCACGGCACGGTGATCATGTACCGGGTGTCGCCGGTGCCGGTCTCCGGGTACTCGTCGGGCACGTGGTCGCCGTCGGCGCAGTGGATCGTGGAGTTCTTGACGACGACGTTGGCGGTGGCGTCGGCGATGACCGCGGTGCGGACCACGCCCTCGTTCTTGATGACGGCGCCGTCGAGCACGAGGTTGGTGCCCTCGCCGGTGCCGACCACGGAGGCGCCGTAGCCGATGAAGTCGCAGCGGCCGTTGCCCGCGAACGCGACCTTCGGCCGGGTGAGCCGGTACGTGGCACCCCCGGTGACGTACACGCCGTTGAAGGACTCGCCGTTGGAGAGCAGGGTGATGTCGCGCGCGGCGCTGTTCGTGACGGTGCCGCCGCGGACGTCCGAGGGGACGGACCTGGCCTCGTCCACGCCGTTCGCGTCGACGTAGAGGGCCTGCCGGACGGGGAAGGTGAGGTCGCTGTAGGTGACGTCGTTGGCGGTGGCGACGGTGAGGATCACCGTGCCGCGGTAGGTGCCGGCGGCGATGGCGGTGGCCAGGCCCGCGTAGCCGTCGGTGAGTTCGCTCAGGCGGCCGCCGGTCTCCACGCCGTTGACGGTGAGGGTGAGCCGGTAGCCCTCGGGGACGGTGATGACCCCGCCCTCGGCGATGGTCAGCACGTTCACCGTGGTGGTCTTCTCCAGCTCCAGGGTCTCCCCGGCCTTCACCACGAGGGACTTGCCGTGCTTGCCGCTCGTCGCGCCCTTCGTGGAGGCGTGCGCCGTGGCGGGCACGGCGAGGGTCGGCATCGCGAGACCGGCGACCGCCACGAGGAGCGCGCGGGGGCGGGCCCGGTAGGCGACGTCCCGCTCCATCAGGCTCGCGCCCGCCGTCCGGCCGGCGCTCGTACTGCTGCTGCGTACCACTGTGAACTCCCTTGTCTTCCAGTGTTTTCGGGCATGCCGGACCCACACGGCACGGGGGGACACCCTCCTCACGTGAAGGTCGACTCGGACACTACTGTCGACACTTTGCCGCCAACAAGAGGCGTGACAGAGAAATAGCGCGAACTCTGGCGACACTAAGGGAATTTGAAGACGGGGTACGTCCAGCAGCCGGGCACCTGTCGACACCGGCGCCGACACCGACACCGGCGCCGACGCAGGCTTCCTACGAGCGCAGGAACTCCAGGACCGCGTCGGTGAACTCGCGCGGCGCGGTGCGGTGGATCAGATGGCCCACCGGAACGGTGACGCTCCGCGCGTGCGGAATGTGGCGGACCATCTCCACCACGCCCTCCTGGGGCACGTGGCTGTCCGGCCCGCCGGCCAGCACCAGCGTCTCGGCGGTGATGACGCGCAGGCGGTCGAGCCATGTCCGGTCGGGCGTGTCCAGCTGCCGCCTGACGGCGAGCACCATGTCCCAGTCGAACTCCAGCGGCCCTTCGGGCCTGACCGGGTTCGTCGGATCCCGGGGCCAGGGCACCGGGACGTCCTCCAGGACGAGCCGGTGCACCCGCCACGGCCGCTCCTCGGCGACCAGATAGGCGACGACTCCGCCCATCGAGTGCCCGATGACGTCCACCCGGTCCAGCCCCAGGGCGTCGAGGAAGCCGATCACGTCGTCGCGCATGAGCTCCAGCGAGTACTCCCCCGGCCAGTCGCTCCGACCGTGCCCCCGCAGGTCGAGCGCGTGCACCCGCCAGTTCCGGGAGAAGCGGGGCGCCACGCCGTCCCAGTCCCGGGCGCCCTCGCCGAGCGCGGGCAGCAGGACGAGCGGCGGAGCGTCCGCCGGGCCCCACACCCGGTGGGCCAGGCGCACCCCTCCCACGTCCACGAACTCCTCGGCCATGCCAGGACCCTAACGAAGGAGGAGCCGCGCCCACCGGAGGTTATGCGCTGAGCCGAAGTCCGGGCAGGCCGCCCCGGGCCACCTCGTGCACGGTGAGGTCCCGTGCCGGTCAGGTCCGCTCCACGGTGACCGCCGCCGTGTTCAGGTCCGCTCCACGGTGACCGCCGCCGCTTCGAGCAGGGCCGCCACGAACGCGTCGGCCGCCGGTGCCGGTGCCGCGCCCGTGGGCCGGCGCACGGCGGCGTACACGCGTCGGCGGGGCGGGTCCGTCAGGGCGCGGACGGCCACGTCACGGCGCAGGGCCGGGACGAGCGTCCGGGGCGCCAGCATCACGCCGAGCCCGCCGGCCACGAACGCCTGCTTGGCCGGCCAGCTGCCGCACTCGATGTCGATGCGCGGGGCGAACCCCGCCCGCGCGCAGGCCGACATGAGCACGGACGCGGCGCCGTCGTAGTCCTCCACCCAGGTCTCCCCGGCGAGTTCGGCGAGGTCCACCACGTCCTGCCCGGCACGTGCGTGGTCCCGCGGCAGCACGCACACGAGCGGGTCGTCGAGCAGATGCGTCAGGGCGAGCGCGGCCCCGGCCGGGAGGCCCGGCGGATAGTCGGTGACGACGGCGGCGTCCAGCTCGCCGTCGAGGAGCCGGGGCAGCAGACGGGGCGTGACGTCCTCCGCGAACGTGACGCGTACGTCCGGCGCGGCCGTGGCGTACCGGGTCAGCGCCTCGGGCAGCAGCGCGGCGGCGGCACTGGGCACGGCGCCGACCCGCAGCCGTGCGACGGGCCGGTCCCGCAGCGCCGCGACGTCCTGTTCCGCGTGCTCGATCCGCCGCAGTATCGCGACGGCGTGCCCCAGCAGCGCCTCTCCGGCGGGCGTCGGCCGCACCCCGCGCGCGTGCCGTTCCAGCAGAGGCGTGCCCAACCGGGCCTCCAGAGCCGCGACCTGCCGGGAGACGGCGGACTGGGTGTAGCCGAGGGTGTCCGCCGCGGCGCTGATCGAACCGGTGCGGCACACCTCCCGGAACGAGCGCAGCGCGATGAGGTCCACGGCCGTGCATCGTAACCGCGCCATGCGCCGGGCGCATACCTGCTCTGCGGCATATGCGCTGGCGGGATGGCGTACGACCGCCGACGATGGGCGCGTGGACGAAACGCATCTCACGCACATCACCGCACCCGAGGGCGTCGCGCCCGGCAGCGGATACACGCACGTGGTCACCGGAACCGGCCGGCTGGTCGCGCTGTCCGGCCAAGTGGCGGTGGACGAGCGGGGCGGTCTCGTCGGGCCCGGCGATCCCGCCGCGCAGGCACGCCAGGTCTTCGAGAATCTGCGCCGCTGCCTGACGGCGGCCGGGGCGACGTTCGACGACGTCGTCAAACTCACCTATTACGTAACCGACGTGGCACACCTGCCGGCCGTACGGCTGGCGCGTGACGCGTACGTCGACACCCGACGCCCGCCCGCGAGCACGGCCGTCCAGGTGGCGGCGCTGTTCCGCCCCGAACTGCTGCTGGAGGTGGAGGCGTTCGCCGTGATCCGCGCGGACGTCGGGGTACCGGAGGACGCCACCGGGGTCACGGCGGACGCCGGGGTCACTGCCGGTTCGCCCGGACGCCCGGCGCACAAGCGTCGCCCTACGGCGTGAAAGCACGCTCTCGAAGCACGATCAGGGCGCGTGACCTGCTGACCTTCGGCGGCGCACTCGCCGGTCCCTACGACCTGATCCACGACTCCGGCTGCTTCCACCAGCTGCCGCCGCACCGCCGTATCAGCTACCTCGCGCTCCTCGGCGGACTGCTCGCGCCCGGCGGCCTGTTCGGCCTCGCCTGCTTCGCCGCCGGGGCCACCGGATCCGAACTGCCCGACGCGGAGTTCTACCGCCGCGGCCGCCTCGGAGGCGGCCTCGCCTACACCCCGGATTCGCTGCGCCGGGTCTTCGCCGGTCTGACGGAGCTCGAGCTGCGGCGCATGCGTGACGAGCCCGAGGACTCCGACCGCTTCGGCGAACCCTTCCTCTGGACCGCCCTGTTCCGCCGCGACATGGACGCCGGGACGGCCGCCGCGGGCAGCCGCTGACCCCGTCTCACGCCTCCGGGTCGCAGCAGCCCGCCTCCGGCACGGCGCCGGTCTCAAGCCGGCAGAAGCAGGACGCCTCGATCCGTACGTCCGCGAGCGCCGCGGCGATCTTCAGCTGCTGGGCCACGATCCGCGCCTCGCCCTCCTTGCCGAGCCGCACCAGGCACTCGTGGAAGCCGTGCAGCGCCCAGACGTTGCCCGGGTGCTGCAACGCGCGCGGCAGCGTGTCGTCGAGCCCGAGGTCGGCGCGGTAGACGGCCTCCGCCTCCGCGACACGGCCCCGTTCCAGGAGCAGCGCCCCGTAGGCGTGCCGGGTGGGCTGCATCCAGCCCCACGGTTCGTCGTACGGTAGGCCGTCGTCCAGGGCGATCGACCGGCGCAGGGAGGCGAACGCCGCGTCGTGATCGCCCTCGCGGTACTCGAGTTCCCCGTCGAGCATCGCCGAGGCGATCGCCAGGATGTCGGCGCAGGTGTTGTTGAACAGCATGCGGGTCTTCGGGACCCGGGCAGCCGCGTCACGGAACCGCTCGCGCTCCGCCCCGGCCTCGGCGGTCCGGCCGGTGGCGGAGAGCGCGACGCCGCGCGCGTAGCGCAGCATCGCCGTGCTCACGCAGTACAGCTCCGGGTCGGCGGGCAACGGCAGGGCGAGGACGTCGGCCCAGCGGCCGAAGCGGACGAGGACGTGCACCCGCATGGCGAGAAACCCCTCCAGCCAGTCCGCCATGGGCGGGCTCTCCACCCGCAGCAGTTCCTCCGGGACGGCCGCTTCGAGCCGCTGGACGGCGTCGGCGGCCTCCCGGTACCGGCCCAGGAACATCGCCCCGTAGATCCTGAAGTGGTGGTTGTGGCAGCGGTAGAGGGTGTAGAAGTTCATCGCCCCGGACCGGGCGAGGGCCTTCTCGTCCGCGTCGACCGCGGCGGCGTTGTCGGCGACCACCCGCCGGTAGTCGCCGCACAGCACCTCCAGATGGGACGGCATGTGCTGGAGGTGGCCCGCGTCGGGCACCAGACCGCGCAGCCGGTCGCCGGCCGGCAGGGCCGCCTCGGGGGTCGGGGACATCTCCATCAGATGGATGTACAGGTGCAGCAGGCCGGGGTGGTCCGCGCCCGCGTCCGTGGCGAGCGCCCGTTCCAGCACGGCCTTCGCCTCGGCGGTGCGTGCCCCGGCGGCCGGTTCGCCGGTGCGGATGTCCCAGAGCTGCCACGGGGTGAGGTTCATCAGGGCGTCGGCGTACAGGGTGGCCACGTCGGGGTCGCCGGGGGCCAGTTCGTGGACGGCCCGCATGCGGTCGGCGTAGGCCGTGTTCCACACCGAGCAGTCCTCGGCCGCCGTCGTCTGCGGATAGCGGTCGCGCAGGGCGGCGATCAGCGCGCGCTCGACCGGGGTGGCACCGGCCGCCTTGGCGTGGGCGCGCTCCACGGCGGCGTGCGCCCGCTCGACCGTCCGCTCCAGGTCCTGGTCGTCGAAGAACTCCCAGGGTTTGTTGTAGTTGGGCCCCAGCGCGTAGGCCACGCCCCAGTCGGCCATGGCGCAGCCGGGGTCTGCCGCGGCGGCGGCCTCGAAGCAGCGGACCGCCTCCTCGTGGTGGAAGGCGTACGTCCACACGAGCCCGCGGTCGAACCAGAGCCGGGCCTCGGGCGAGGACGTCGTGACCGGCCGGCCGTGGGTACCGAGGTCGTAGTAATCCATCCGGACTCCTGAAGGCAGACGGGTCGGCCGCCCCGGTCGGCGGGACGCGGACACACGGCCGCGGCCGGTGCTCCGGCCCCGGGGCACTGTGCGACGAGCCCCGGCGAAGACCCTGTGTGAAGGGTTTCAGCGAAGACCCCGTGCGACGGACCCCGGCGAAGACCCCGTGCGACGGACCCTAGCGAAGACTTCGGGGAGCCGGTCCGCTCAGAACAGCCGGCCCTGACCGGCGGGCGGGGTTCCGCGCCGGGGCGCGCGGCGCGTGCGGGGCGCGGGCTTCTCGCTGCCGAACAGCGGTGTCGTGCCGTACTCGTCCGGCTCGGCCGGCACCAGGGCGGGGCCGCCGCCGACCCGCAGGCGCAAGGGGGCTTCCCGGTCGAAGTCCGACGGTGTCATCGCCGTCCACTCACGACCCCGCCCCGTCCCGTCGCCCGACCCCATCGACACCCCTCTGCCTCGTCCGGCGCCGCGGCCACCGGCCGCGCCCTGTCCCGTCCTTGATTCTTCCCGCACCTGCCGTCACGTCACCCCCCCACCCGGCGGGCCGCGACGCCCCGGCCATTCTGCTCGTCCGCTCTGGCTCCCCGCGCACCGCCGCCCTAGTCTCGGTTCGCGAGGACGAACGGGGACGGACGGGGACGGACGAGGACCCTGCGCAGGCGGAGGTGACCGTCGTGAGGGACGTACGAAGGGCGCCGGACGAAGAGGTCGCCGAACCGGCCCCCGGACCCCCGAAGCGGCGCAGACTGCTGTTCCTCACGCTCCCCGGCTGCTGGGGCGCGCTGGTCCTCGCGTGCCTCTCCTTCACCCCGTCGCTGCTCCCGCGCGGCGGCCTGCTCCAGGGCCTGGTCTGCGGCATCACCGCAGCCATCGGCTACGGGCTCGGCGTGCTGGCCGCGTGGGTGGGGCGGGCCTTCGCCGACCGGGAGCCGCGGCCCGCCGAACGCCGGTCCTGGCTCGGGTTCCTCGTCGCCGCCGGTGTCCTGTTCGGTGTGTCGTTCGGCTTCGGGCAGTACTGGCAGTACGAGATCCGCCGTCTGATGGGCGTCGACGACTACGACGTCTGGTCCGTCGTCCTCTCCCCCGTCGTCGCGGCGCTGGTCTTCTGTCTCCTGCTGCTGATCGGGCGTGGTCTGCGCGGGCTCTACCACTGGGTCGTGGGCCTGCTCAGGCGCTGGATCGGACCGCGCGCGGCGACCGCCGTCGGCTGGGCCCTGGTCGCGGGCCTGACGTGGGTGCTCTTCACCGGTCTGCTGCTCGACGGCCTCGTCGGCGCCGCCAACGAGGCGTTCTCGGTACGCGACGCGACCACCCCCGAGGGCGTGCACCGGCCCACGAGCACGCTGCGCTCGGGCGGTCCCGGTTCGCTCGTCCCGTGGGACTCGCTCGGCATGCAGGGCCGGATCTTCGCCGCCACCGGTCCGTCACCGGCCGCGATCGAGAAGTTCACCGGCCGCCCGGCCCCGACCCCGATCCGTTCGTACGCCGGTCTCGCCTCCTCGGACGACACCGAGTCACGGGCGGCGAAGGCGGTCGCGGAACTGGACCGCCAGGGCGCTTTCCGGCGTGCGAACCTGCTGGTGATGACGACGACCGGCAGCGGCTGGGTCGACCCCGCGGCGGTGGACAGCTTCGAGTACCTCAGTGGCGGCGACTCGGCGACCGTGGCGATCCAGTACTCCTATCTGCCGTCGTGGATGTCCTACCTGGTCGACCAGACGAAGGCCCGGGAGGCGGGCCGGGCGCTCTTCGACGCCGTCTACGAAGCGTGGTCGAGGCTGCCCCTGGACGCGCGGCCGCGGCTGTTCGTCGCCGGGGAGAGCCTGGGCTCGTTCGGCGGCGAGACCGCCTTCAGCGGCGAGTACGACCTGCGCAACCGCACCTCGGGCACGCTGTTCGCGGGCCCGCCCAACTTCAACACGCTCTTCCGAGAGTTCAGCGACCACCGGGCCGCCGGCAGTCCTGAGGCGCGGCCCGTGTACAAGGACGGGCGGACCGTCCGGTTCGCGAGCGATCCCGGCGCGGCGGTCCCGCCGTCGGACCGGCCCTGGGACGGCACCCGTGTCCTCTACCTGATGCATCCCTCCGACCCGATCGTCTGGTGGAGTCCGCGGCTCGCCTACCGCGAGCCCGACTGGATCGGCCAGTCGCCGGGCGACGACGTGCTCGAGGAGATGGTCTGGATACCGTTCGTGACGTTCTGGCAGGTCACGGCCGACCTGCCGTTCGCCACCGGGGTGCCGGACGGGCACGGTCACAAGTACTCCGCCGAGTACGTCGACGGCTGGAACAGCGTGCTGCGGCCCGCCGGGGTCACCGCGCTGGACCTCGACAACCTCAGGGGCATCATCGCCGCGGGCGACTGACCCCCGGCACCGGCCGCTGCCCCGCATCACCGTCATCGTCACCTGAGCAGGTGACCGGCCACGTAGCCCAGCGAGTTGACGGCCCAGTGCAGGCCCATGGGGGCCAGCAGGCTTCCGCTGCGGCGGCGCAGCTCGCAGAAGAGGACGCCCGCGGCACCGGTGAACAGCACCACGCCCGCCATGACGAGACCCGAGCCGAGCGCGGAGTGGCCGAACACCGGCGTGAGTACGGGCTTGTCCGTGACCAGGTGCAGCGACGGCAGGACGTGCCACAGGCCGAACAGCGCGCTCGACACCGCCGTCGCCCAGCCGGTGCCCCGGGTCCGGCGCACCAGGCCGTACAGCACGCCCCGGAAGCCGGTCTCCTCCAGCAGCACCGTGCCGAGCGGGACGGTGACCAGCGCGCGGAGCGCGACCTCTGCGCCGGTCAGCCCGCTGTGCCGCTCGTCCGCGAAGAGCCCGCGGGTCGGCGGGAGCAGCGCGCCGGCCGTGTAGACCGCGCCGACCAGTGCGGTCAGTACCAGGGCCCAGCGTGCGCCGCGCCGGAGGGCCGCTCCGTCCAGGCCCGCGTCGGCCCAGGTGCCGCCGGCCGCGAAGAGCACCGCCAGCAGCAGCGCGGTGGCCACGAGGGAGGTCAGCAGGCCGAACGGGGACGCCCATCGGTGGACGGTCACGTTGGCGACCGCGAGCACGGCGACGGCGCCGCCCACGGCCGGGCCCGTACCGAGGCGCCTCCCGGGCTCCCCGGGCCCCGGGCGCTTGAGCAGCGCGGCCAGGCGCCCGCCACCGCTCCCGCCACCGACGCGCACCCGGCCAGCGTCCGCCCGCCCGATACCTCCGGCCTCACCCACGGCGGGTGAACGCGGTCCGCGGCCGGGCGGGCGCCGCGGAAACCGGCTCGCGGCCGGGGCGCCCGGTGGGATGGGATGGGAGCCGCCAGGGCCTGAGGAACGACGGATGCGAGGACGCGAGATGCCTGACGGATGGCAGTGGGACCCGACGCTCTTCCGGGGGAGCGCGGCCTACTACGAACGCGGGCGGCTGCCGTACGCGCCCGGCTTCGCCGGGACACTGGCCGGGGCCCTCGGCGCGACCGGCTCCGACCGGCTGCTGGACGTCGGCTGCGGTCCCGGCATCGTGACGCTCGCGGCGGCGCCGTACTTCGCCGAGGTGACCGGCATGGACCCGGACGCCGACATGCTGGCCGAGGCCGAGCGGCGGGCCGCGCGGCACGGGGTGGCCAACGCGCGGTGGGTGACCGGCCGCGCCGAGGACCTGCCGGCCGGTCTGGGCGCGTTCCGGGCCGTGGTGTTCGCCCAGTCCTTCCACTGGACGGACCGCGAGCGGGTCGCCGCCGCCGTGCGGCGGATGCTCGCGCCGTCAGGCGCCTTCGTCCACATCAGCGACCTCAAGGATCCGCCGCCCGTGGCGGTGCCGTCGGCGCGGCCCGCTCCCCCGTACGAGCGGATCGGCGGGCTGGTGCGGCGGTATCTGGGGCCGGTGCGCCGCGCGGGGCAGGGCACGCTGGTCGGGGGGACGCCGGGCGGGGAGGACCTGGTGCTGCGGCGGGCCGGGTTCGTGCACCTCGAACGGCATGTGGTGCCGGCCGGTGCGGAGCTGGAACGCACCGCCGATGACCTGGTGGCCTGGGCGTTCTCCCGGTCCGACGCCGCCCCTCATCTCTTCGGCGACCGGCTGGCGGACTTCGAGGGCGAGCTGCGCGCGCTGCTGCGGGAGGCGTCGCCCGACGACCGCTTCGCGGAGCAGCCGCCGCCGACCGAGATCAAGATCTGGCGCCCGGCGAACGGCGGTTGATCAGTTCTGTTTCTGCGGCTTCCCGCCCCGGGCGAGGAGCAGCAGCACACCCGGCCAGGACGGCCGTTCGCCTGACACGCCGGGCTGCCGGGCGGGCGCGGGCTCCGGGCGCTCGCCGAGCAGTTCGGCGGCCAGCAGCCAGAACCACACCGCGACGGTCGCCAGGTGGATCCGCTGTGCGGTGCCCTGGCTGCCCTGTAGTCCCACGTACGGGCCCGCCGAGAGGATCGCGGCGGTCATGGAGACCGGCAGCAGCCACCGTGTGCGGCGCGCGAGCCGCCGCCACCGGGCGGGGTCCGCGCGGGCCGCGCAGAGGAACGCGGCCATCGAGGCGAACAGCGCGAAGTGCACCGAGCCGCTGGTCAGCGTGTGGGCGGCGTTGTCCGTCGGGCAGCCCGCCTCCCGTGAGGGCGCGCACCGCATCGGCCATGCGACGTCCGCCAGGGAGCACAGTCCGAACGCCGCGACGGCGGCCCAGCCGGCCGCCGCCCAGCGGGCACCGGCCCCGTCCCGGCGCACGCCGGGCAGGGCCAGCGCGGCGGCGCCCGTGACCAGCAGCGCGGTGCCCGTCTCGATGCCGCCGAAGAGCACGCGGTGCGGCTGGTCGGCGGCGAAGACCTCGCTGACGTAGGAGTTGCGCTGGTCCATGCCCGTGGGCACGACGAACTGGAGCAGCCAGTCGTTGTAGGTCAGGCCCGCCGCCGCCAGCAGCGCGGCCGCCGCCCTCGACCGCTTGCGCCGGCCACCGGTCCTGGCGTGCGATGTGTGCGCCCTGCGTCCCATGTGCCCCGCTTCCGCATCCGGCCCGCCGTCGCGGCGCGCGCTGAAGGATCCAGCACCAGGTCACCTCTTGCGGAAGGACCCGTACGGACGACGCGCCCGGGGGCCGGGCGGCCTCACCCGTGCGGGTGGCACGCCACCTCGCCGCCCCGGGTCCGGTTCGCGCGCGGCCCGGGGTGGACCCGGCCGGCGTACGACCGGGTTCACCCGGGCAGTGCCGCCAGCCAGTCGGTCAGGATCCGGTTGAGCTCGGCGGGACGCTCCTGCTGGAGCCAGTGGCCGCAGCCGTCCAGCAGATGCGAGGAGACGAGCCCGGGCAGCGTGACGGGGAAGGCGTCGATGGCGGCGGAGAGCCAGGTGGTGGAGGCGTCCTCGGTGCCGCCGGCGAACAGGGACGGCTGGGTGACGGGAGCACCGTCGAAGCCTTCGAGATCCGCCCAGTCGCGGTCCATGTTGCGGTAGCGGTTGAGCGCGCCGGTCAGGCCGGTCCGCTCGAACTCGCCCACGTAGACGTCCAGTTCCTCCTCGCTGAGCCAGCCGGGGCGCCGGTCCGCGGGGAAGCGCTCGCGCAGGGTGCCGCCCCGGGTGACGAAGTGCGGGTCGGGCGCGCCGGGTCCGGGCATGGTGTCGGCGGACAGCGCCGCGTAGAAACCGGTGAGCCAGCCGCGTACGTCGGGTTCGATCTCCGCCTCGGCGCGGCCCGGCTCCTGGAGGTAGGAGACGTAGAACTCCTCGTCGCCGCCCATGCCCGCGAAGATCTCGCCGGGCCGGGGTCCGCCGCGCGGCGTGTAGGGGACGCTGAGCAGTCCGACCGCCCGGAAGACGTCCGGTGCCAGCAGGGCGGAATTCGCGGCGATCGTCGCGCCCCAGTCGTGGCCGACGATCACCGCCGACTCCTCGCCCAGGGCGCGCACCACGGCGACGTTGTCCGCCACCAGCTCGGTCATCCGGTACGCGTCGGCCGCGGCGGGCTTCGAGGAACGGCCGTAGCCGCGCACGTCCAGGGCGACCGCGCGGTACCCGGCCGCGGCGAGCGCGGGCAGCTGCCGGCGCCAGGAGTACCAGGTCTCCGGGAAGCCGTGCACGAGCAGCACCAGCGGCCCGGTCCCCTGCTCCACGAGATGGATCCGGCCCGCCGGTGCGGGGACCGTCCGGTGCGTGAGTGCGGTGGCGTGCTGCGGCATGTGCCCTCCAGGAGCCGTGGTACTTCGTGGTACGACGTGACGCCGGGGCGTACTCGGGTCACCGCGCCCCGGCGTTCCCGATCATGCGCGGCCGGTTCCGGCCGGGGCGAGCGGACTTGCCGTTTCGGCAAATCGGCAGGTCGGCAGGGCGGCGGAGAAGCGGTCGGTGACCTGGGCCAGGGCCTCGGCGGCTGCGGGCGCGAACACCGGCCGGCCGTCCTCTCCTGCGGAGAAGTCCTTGTCGAGGGTGAACCAGCCCTGCACGATGTGCGCGGCGCCCATGGAGCTGAGCACCGGGCGCAGCGCGTAGTCGATGGCCGGCACGTGGGCGACAAAACCGCCGGTGGCCGGCGGCAGCACCGTCTTGCCCGTCAGCGCGTACTGCGGCAGCAGATCGAGCAGCGACTTCAACACACCCGAGTACGCCGCCTTGTGCACCGCAGTGCCGATGACCACCCCGGCGGCCTGCTCGAACAGGGCGGTGGCGGAGGTGATGTCGGGGTGCCGGAAGTCGGCGCCGAGCAGCGCGTCGGCGGACACCCCGGGTTCGTCCTCCTCGACGACTCCGGCGACGAGCCGCAGGAGGTACGGCTGCGCACCTCCCCCGGCGACTACGTCTTCGTCCCGCCGTTCGTGCCGCACCGCGAGGAGAATCCCGACCCCGCCGAGGAAGCCGTGGTCGTCATCGCCCGCAGCACCCAGGAGGCGATCGTGGTCAACCTCCCGAAGCTGTACGCGCTGCCCGCCGACGACGCCTGACCGAGGGCCCCCCACCGTTCGGCCTTCCCCTCCGGCTTCACCGGCGCGAGTCCTCGGAGGGGGTGGCGGCGGCGCGCCTTCTCTCCGACGGGTCGCCGCCCGCCCTGGTCGGGGACGGCGACCCCGACGCCGACGGAACGGGCGTGGTCGACGGAGTGAGCGACGCGGACGGAGCGGGGGACGCGGACGGAGCGGGGGTCGTACTGCCTGGCGCGGGCGGTGGCGCGAGCGGGACCGCCGGGGACGCGGGCGCCCCGGGCCCGGCGAAGAACAGCGGGACCGCGATCGCGGCGGCGACGGCGGCGGACACTCCGGCCCCGGCGGCGGCGCGGAACAGTCGGCGGCGGGACGCGGTGCGGCGGATCGCCTCGTAACGGCCGGGCGGCGGCCCGAGACGGTCGGAGGGAGGCCCGAGGAGCACCGCGAGCGGGTCGTCGGCGGAGCCGAACTCCGGGCCGTCGTCGTCAGAGCGAATGGTCAAGGCTTCTCCTCAGGTGGACGCGGAGCAGTTCCCGGGCCGCGTGGAGGTCGGCCTTGACGGTTCCTTCCTTGCGTCCGGTCAGTGCGGACACCTCACGGACCGTCATGTCGGCGTAGTAGTGCAGCAGGATGGGGACGCGCAGTCGTTCCGGCAGTGACTGTACGAGCAGCCGCACCGAGGGATCGGCCGGTTCCGCGTGCGGCCGTACGGCCGCCTCCGTGGTGGCCCGCCGTACGGCCCTGCGCTCACGCTCCAGTCTGCGCCAGTGGTCCCGGACGAGATTGGCCGCGGTGACGTAGAGGAAACCGCGGGGCTCCTCGACCGACGTCCAGCGGGCCCAGAGCCGGGTGAACGCCTCGGAGGCGATCTCGTGAGCGGTCTCGTCGTCGTCGACGAGCCGGCGGCACCAGCCGGCGAGGCGCGGGTAGACGACGGAGAACAGCTCGGACGCTGCCCTGTCGCGGGACCGTTTCAACTTTCTCCATGGTCGTGCGGGCCCTCTCGGTGGATGTGGGTCGAAAGGGCGCTCGTGGGGTTGGATGCCGGACCGCCGGGCCGCGTTCCATGCAACCGGCGGTCCGGCGTCCATGCGGACGGCTCAGGGGGCGGCGGAGCCCGGCCCGGCGAAGACGATCACGTTGTCGCGGTAGCCGTCACCGGTACGGGGGCCGCCGCACGTGATGAGCCGCAGCTCAGGGCGGTCCACGTTCCCGTAGACGTCGTCGGTCGGGAACTCGGCCTTGCCGACCGTCCGTACCTCGCCGACGGTGAACGCCGCCGTCGTGCCGTTCTCCAGGCGCACCGTGATCCGGTCGCCGCGGCGCACCTCGGCCAGGTGCCGGAAGACACCGTCCCCCTGGGCGCCGACGGTGACATGACCGAGGATCACCGAAGGGCCCACCTGGCCCGGCGTCGGCGAGTGCCGGTACCAGCCCGCCCGGTCGTGCGCCGTGACGGGCGGCACCTCCACCGTGCCGTCGGCCGCGAGCCCCAGCCGTACGACCGGGGTGTCGACCCCGATGGCCGGGATCCGCAGCCGGACCGGCACGGAACGCCCGAGGACGGGCATCCCGTCCCCTCCGGTACCCGACGGGGACGGCGTACCCGACGGGGACGGCGTACCGCTGTCCGGCGCGATCGCCGCCCCGGGCGTGCCCCGACGGGACCCGTGGCCGCCGCAGCCCGCCAGGAGCAAGGCCGGCGCGGCGGTCACGAACGCGCGCCTGGAGAGCGGCGTCATTCCCCGGTCGCCCGGCGGCGGCGTACGACGAAGGCCGTCGCCCCGCCCGCGAGCAGCACCGCGGCGGCGCCCCCGCCGATCAGGCCGCCGGTGTTCCCCGACTCCGGGGCGTCCGTCGCCACACCGGTGTCGGCCGCGCCCTCCGGTACGACGGTCACCTGGTCCCCGGCGGGCGCCCGGGTCGGTTCCGTGCGCTCGGCGGGCGCGCTGCTCGGCACGGGCGTCGGGGAGGTTCGGGCGGTGGTGGCGCTCGGCACCGGGGACGCGCTCGCCCCGTCGGCGAACGCGGGTACGGCACCCGCCAGGACGGCGGTGGCCGCGAGGGCCATGGCGCTGGGAACGGTTCGGCGCATCGGTCGCTCTCTCTCGTCGGTCCGGCCCGTATACGGGGTGCGGTGGGCCGGATGGATCGAGCGGAGAGACGAGGCGGCGGCCGGCCGGGTTGTAAAGAGCGGGCAAAGTCACCGGCGGTGACGGAGACTTGACCGCTGACCCGCTACTCGTCCCGGTCGGGATGCTCCCCAGGGCCGTGCTGCCGGGAGGCGAGCGGTGTGGGAGACAGGTCGGTGGGTTCCTCGCCGCTCTCCAGCAGGGTGTTGGCCGCGCCGATGACACGGGGGTCGGCGGCGCCGACGGCGTCCTCGTCCTTTGACGTGTAGCCGCAGCGCAGCAGCAGGTGCCGCATCGCTTCCAGCCGCCCGCGCCGCTTGTCGTTGTTCTTCACCACGGTCCACGGGGCGTACGGCGTGTCCGTCGCCCGGAACATCTCCACCTTGGCCTCGGTGTAGGCGTCCCACAGGTCGAGCGAGGCGAGATCGGTGGGCGACAGTTTCCACCGCCGTACCGGATCGACCTGCCGGATGGCGAAGCGGGTGCGCTGTTCGGCGCGGGAGACGGAGAACCAGAACTTCACGAGGATGATGCCGTCATCGGTCAGCAGCCGCTCGAAGACCGGTGCCTGGGTGTAGAACAGCCGGTAGTCGGCGGGCTCGCAGAATCCCATGACCCGTTCCACCCCCGCCCGGTTGTACCAGGACCGGTCGAAGAACACGATCTCGCCGGGGGTGGGCAGGTGCGGCACGTAGCGCTGGAAGTACCACTGGCCCGCCTCGCGTTCCGAGGGCTTCTCCAGCGCGACGACCCGCGCGCCACGGGGGTTGAGGCGTTCGGTGAAGCGCTTGATCGTGCCGCCCTTGCCCGCCGCGTCCCGTCCCTCGCAGACCACCACGACGCGCTGCCCGGTCTCCTTCACCCATTTCTGCAGCTTGAGCAGTTCGATCTGGAGGATCCGCTTCTGCCGTTCGTACGGCCCCCGGCCGAGCTTCGTGTCGTAGGGGTAGTTCTCGCGCCAGGTGTCGAGAGGCCTGCCCGACGGGTCGAGGAGCACCGGCTGCTCGGGCCGTTCCTCGTCGACGAGCAGTCCGTCGAGCAGATCGACCTCGTCGCGGGTGCCCTCGGCGTTCGCGGGGATCGCCTTCCGGGCGGGTACGGGTTCGGCCACGCGCGGCTTCCTTCTCTCGGTTCCTGACCGGTGCGTAGTGAGAGTGCCCGGGTCGCGAGGTACTACGCGTGCACGCGTGACGCCGAGGAGAGGCGGGCGGCATCGGTTCCTGTCGTCGGATGATGCGAGAAAGGTGCAGACGAAGTGCAGGACCGGTGTAGTCCGTACCCCCTGTAACACGTCGCTGCTTTCACATGGCATCTTTCCCGTGAAAGTCACTCGCGCGGGCGTCGATCCATCTGCTCGACCCCCGCGTTCGAGACGGTAACTACCATGAGGCCGAGCTTGATCCGGAAGTTTGTCGTCCCTGAGTCGGCTCCCATGTGGCCACCCTTGTGGACCGTCGACCCACCTCCAGCTGTTCGCAATTGCTCCTGCCTCTCACGGACCGAGGGACCGCGGAATGTCAGTGCCTGCTCATCCCAGTCAGCAACGGACGGAAAGGGGGCCGCGCCCCGCGTCGGTCGCGCTTCTGGCCGCGCCGGCGGCGGTCGCCGCCGCCGGCGCCGTGACGGCGGCGCTCCTGGCGCCCGCCTCGGCCCGCACCTGGACCCTGGTCACGGTGGTCGTCGCCTGGGTGTGCGTCGTGCTCGCCGCCGCCACCGGCTGGCTCCTGCTCCGCCGCGCGCAGCGTCTCGCCGCCGCACGCGGCAGTGAATGCCTCGGGTTCCGCTCGCAACTGGCCCGGCAGGACGGCGAGTCCGCGCACCTGGTCCACGTCACCCTGCCGGCCGTCGCGCAGCGGATACGCGAGGGAGCCAGTGCGGGCCAGGCCCTGGAGGGCGTCACGCCGCCGTCGGAGCCGCAGCTGCGCCAGGTGCTGCACACCTGCGTCGCCGCGCTCGGCGACGCGGCGGCGCAGGCCGCCCGGGCCGAGGCCGAACGGCAGGACACGCGGCGCGAGCTGGCCGACGCCACCGAGGAAGCGGAACGATTCGTCCACAAGACGCTCCCGGCCGCGGTGGCCGCGCTGCGCGCGGGCAGCTCCGCCGACACCGTCCTCGCCGAGCTCGACAGCCCGCGCTCCGCCCTGCTGCGTACCCTTGCTGAATCGTTCGTCCGCGAACTCGCGCACAGCGAGCGCCGGTCCGCCGCCGCGCAGGCCGCCTCCGCCAAGGCGCTCAGCCGCGTGCAGGCCAAGACCGTCAGCATGCTCGCCGACCTGAGGGAGATGCAGGACCGGCACACCGGGGAGGTGTTCGGGGACCTGCTGCGCCTGGACCACAGCACCTCCCAGCTCGGCCTGATGACCGACCGGCTGGCGCTGCTCATGGGCGGCCGCTCCAGTCGCGCGTGGAACAAGCCGATCGTGATGGAGAGCGTGCTGCGCGGGGCCGTCGGCCGCATCGCCGCCTACCGGCGGGTGCGTCTTCACTGCTCCAGCCAGGCGGCCATCGCCGGTTTCGCCGCCGAGGGCGTGATGCACCTGCTCGCGGAACTCGTCGACAATGCCGCGAACTTCTCGCCCCCGATCGACGAGGTCCACGTCTACGTGAACGAGCGCAGCGCCGGCATCGTCGTCACCATCGAGGACAGCGGCCTGAAGATGGCCGACGCGGCCATGCGACGGGCGGAGGAGTCGGTGTCGGGTCGGATCACCGACCTGGCCTCGCTGCAGGGCACCCGCCTCGGCCTCGCGGTCGTCGGCCGCATCGCCCTCAAGTACGGCATCAGTGTCAACTACCGGCCGTCCTCGCACGGCGGTACCGGAGTCGTGGTGCTGCTCCCGCCGCAGCTGATCGCCCAGCAGCGCGACCCGGGCCCGTACGACAGCCCGCGCGAGCAGGTCGCGGCCTCCGCGGTGCCGGGTCTTCCCGCCGCGCCGGCCGTGAAGGAGACTCCCGTGCCGCCCTCCCCGCCCGCCGCCCGGCCGGACGACCCGAGCCCGGCGGGCCTGCCGGAACCGTCCGGCCACGACGCCCCGCGTCCTGCCACCGGCTCCACGCTCAACGGGCTGCCGGTCCGCGCGCCCGGCCGCACCATGGCCGACGCCGAGCGCGAACAGCGCATGGCGGCGGCCAGGGCGGCGGCCGCCCGTGAGACCGAGGCCGGTCCCGCGCGGGACGCCGGGTCCCGCTTCGGCGCCTTCCACCGGGGCCGACGGGGCGGGAACACCGGCGACGCGACACCCGCCCGACCGGGTACCGGGCCCCTCGACGACGCCTAGGCGCTCCTCACCTGAGCGTCCCGGCGTCCCCCGGCGGGAGTGTCCGCCGGTACCCCGGCGGGAACCTCCGCCGGCCCGCCTCTCCCCGCAGCCACCACCGGCAACCACGCACCGACCCACTCGCTGAATTCGGAGGACAGGGCCGGGTGACCGCCGACCGGTCACCACGCCCCAACCACCATGCAAACCACTGACAACAGCCTCACCTGGCTCCTCCAGAACCTCCTGGAGCGCACCCCCGGTACCCGGCACGCTCTCGTCCTGTCCCGGGACGGCCTCAAGCTGTGCTGGACGGAGCATCTGAACCCCGACCAGGCGGACCAGCTCGCGGCCATCTGCTCCGGCATCCAGGCCCTCGCACAGGGCGCGTCCATGGAGTTCGGCGACGGCACGGGCGGCGTCCGGCACTCCATGACCGAGTTCCACGGCGGCCTGCTGTTCATCGTCGAGGCCGGCCAGGGCGCCCACCTCGCGGTCGTCGCCGACGAGCACGCCGATCCGGGCGTGGTGGGCCACCAGATGACCGAACTGGTGGAGCAGATCGGCGACCACCTGCGCGCCGAGCCCCGGACGCCTGCCCCGAGGGACGCCTCGTCGTGACCCGCAAGCCTGTCGACACCGGTGATCCCGACCGGCTCTACACGGTCACCGGCGGACGCGCCCGCGCGGACGAATCGTTCGACCTGGTCACCCTCGTGGTCAGCGAGTGCGAACCCACCGCGGGCATGCAGTCGGAGCACGTCAAGATCCTCGAGCTGTGCCGGCATCCCTCGGCCCTGGTCGAGATCTCCGCCGAGCTGCGGTTGCCGATCACCGTCGTCCGTATCCTCCTCGGCGATCTGCACGCCACCGGCCGGATCAGCCTCCGCCACCCGCCCGCGGCGGAGTCCGTCGCCGCCCTCCCCGATACCGCCCTGCTACAGGAAGTGCTCCATGGGCTCCGCAATCTCTGAGCTGCCCTCGCAGCGCCAGCCGCTGTCCGACGCCGCCGAGGCCGGACTGAAGATCGTCGTCGTGGGCGGCTTCGGCGTCGGCAAGACGACCCTGGTCCGCTCGGTCAGCGAGATCCGGCCGCTGAACACCGAAGAGGTGATGACGCAGGCCGGCGTCGGCGTGGACGAGACGTCCGGTGTGCAGCAGAAGACCACCACGACCGTGGCCTTCGACTTCGGCCGGATCAGCCTCAGCGAACGCATGGTGCTCTACCTGTTCGGCGCACCCGGTCAGAAGCGCTTCTGGTTCCTGTGGGACCGGCTGTTCTCCGGCACCCTGGGCGCGGTCGTGCTCGTCGACACCCGCCGGATGGACGACTCCTGGTACGCGATCGACCGGCTGGAACACCACAGGACTCCTTTCGTGGTGGCCGTCAACCGGTTCGACGACGACCGCAGCCGGTTCTCGCTGGACGAGATACGGCAGGCCCTGGCCCTGCCCGAGCACGTACCGCTGATCGACTGCGACGCCCGGGTCCGGTCCTCGGTCAAGCACGTGCTGATCACCCTCGTGGACCATGTCCACACCTTGGCCCTGTCACAGGAGAGGACACCGTGACCGACACCGGATCCCCTTCCCCGCCCGCCCCGCCACCCGGCTGCCCCGCCCACGCGGGCGCGGTGCGCCTGGGCGGTCTGGAGTACCAGCAGACGCCCTCGCAGCTCTATCGCGACCTGCGCCGGACGCACGGCGCCGTGGCACCGGTGCTGCTCGACGGCGACATCCCCGCGTGGCTCGTGCTCGGGTACTCGGAACTCTGTTACGTGACCGGCCACGACGAGGTGTTCGCGCGGGACTCCCGGCGCTGGAACCAGTGGCCCGCCATCCCCGCCGACTGGCCGCTGCTGCCGTTCGTCGGGTACCAGCCGTCCGTACTGTTCGCCGAGGGCCGGGAGCACCAGCGGCGGGCCGGTGTGATCACGCAGGCCCTGGAGGCCGTGGACCAGTTCGAGCTGGCCCGGGTGTGCCGGGAGATCTCCGAGCAGCTCATCGCCGTCTTCTCCGGAAGCGGGCGGGCCGAGCTGATGAGCGGTTACGCGCATGCCCTCCCGGCCCGGGTCGTGCTGTGGATGTGCGGGATGCCGCAGGACGGCCAGGACACCGAACGGCTCGTGGACGACCTGCGGATCTCGCTCGACGCGGCCGAGGGCGACGACCCGGTGGCGGCGTACGGGCGGGTCGGCGAGCGCATCCAGCGGCTGGTGGAGGAGAAGCGGGAGCGGCCGGGCCCGGACGTCACCTCCCGCATGATCCTGGACCCGGCCGGGCTCAGCGACGAGGAGATCGTGCAGGATCTGATCTCGGTGATCGCCGCGGCGCAACAGCCGACGGCCAACTGGATCTGCAACACACTGCGTCTCCTGCTCACCGACGAGCGGTTCGCGGTGAACGTCTCCGGCGGCCGGCTCAGCGTCGGTGAGGCTCTGAACGAAGTGCTGTGGCTGGACACGCCCACCCAGAACTTCATCGGCCGCTGGGCGGTGCGCGACACCCAGCTCGGTGGCCGGCTGATCCGCGCCGGCGACTGCGTCGTCCTCGGCCTCGCGGCGGCCAACACCGACCCGCAGATCTGGCCCGAGTCGCATGTAGGGGCCGAGAACTCCGCGCATCTGTCGTTCAGCAACGGCGAACACCGCTGCCCCTACCCCGCGCCGTTGCTCGCGGACGTGATGGCGCGTACGGCGGTGGAGACGCTGCTCGAGCACCTGCCGGACCTCGTACTGGCCGTCGAGCCGGAGGAGTTGACCTGGCGCCCGTCCATCTGGATGCGGGGTCTGGCATCGCTTCCGGTGCTGTTCACACCGGTCGTCCAGTAGGCCGTCGGCCCGCTCCCCCGGAGGCCGCACCGATCGCGGTACGGCGGGGCGCGGGCCGGCCGGGAACCTCGGGTCAGGCGGTCACCGGGGTGAAGCGCACCGGCAGCGACTGCGGGCCCCGGGTGAACACGCCCTGCTCGACCGGGTCGAAGCCGTCGGCGAGACGCACGTCGGGCATCGCGTCCAGGAGCTGGTTCAGCCCCGTCTCGACCTCCGCCTTGGCGAGCAGCGCACCGACGCAGAAGTGCCGGCCGAGCGCGAAGGCGAGGTGTCCCGCGGCGGCGGAGAACGCGGACGTTGTCTTCAGGTCGTCGCGGAAGATGTCGAA
Source organism: Streptomyces sp. NPDC059785 (assembly GCF_042732375.1). NCBI lineage: Bacteria > Bacillati > Actinomycetota > Actinomycetes > Kitasatosporales > Streptomycetaceae > Streptomyces > Streptomyces sp. NPDC059785. The sequence continues at coordinate 62,408 of NZ_JBHWHV010000003.1, read as the reverse complement.
GCGGTCCGGGTCGCGGTACCGGCTCTCGTCCCGGTTGGCGGCGCCGATCAGACAGGTCACCGTGGCGCCCGCCGGGATGACGCCGCCGGTGACCTCGACGTCGGTGGCCGCCTGCCGCATGATCATGTGGACCGGGGGCGTGTACCGCAGGGTTTCGGCGAAGGCCGCGGCTATGAGACCGCGGTCCTCGCGGACGGCCGCCAACTGCTCGGGGTGCAGCAGCAGGTTGGCGAGGATGCCCGCGATCGCCTTGTCGGTGGTCTCGCCGCCCGCCGCGAGCAGCAGGCTGCAGAACGCCTTGATGTCCTCGTCGCTCATCCGCACGCCGTCCACCTCGGCGGCGCACAGCGTGGAGAGCAGGTCGTCGCCGAGGTCGTCCCGCCGTTCGCGGATGATCGGGAGCATGTACTCGGCGAACTCCACGCGGGTGCGTTCGCCGGCCGCGGTCACCTCGGCGTCGCCGGAGAGGTTGCCGAGGAAGGCGATGACCGCCGTGTACCAGCCGTGGAAGCGGCCGTGGTCGGCCTTGTCCAGGCCCAGCATGTCGGCGATGACGTTGACCGGGAAGCGGGTCGCGTAGTCGGTGACGATGTCGGCGGAGCCGGAGTGCCGGAAGGTGTCGATGAGTTCACGCGAGTTCCGCTCGATGACGGGCATGAACTTCTCCTGCAGGTCGCTGCCCCGGAACGCCGGTGCGACGAGAGCCCGTCGTACGGCGTGTTCACGGCCGCTGAGCTGAAGGATGGTCTTGCCGTGCACGGGCTCGAGCTGCCAGTCGTAGTTGTCGGTGGTGAACTCCGACGCCTTGTCCTTGAAGACGCGCTCGACGTCGTCGTACCGGGAGATGATCCAGCTCTGCGTGGCCTCGTGCCAGAACAGGGGCTCCTTCTCCCGCATGACGCGGTAGGCGGGGTACGGGTCCGCCGCGAACTCGGCCGAGAGGATGTCGGGGACCTGCTGGGCAGTGGACATGATGCTCCTCATGGGATGGATGGCTGCCGTCACGCGTCAGAGCGTGGTGTTCAAACCCTCGAGTGATCAATAACGTTACTGGTCCCGTCCTCCCGGCTTGATCGTGTCACCCCGGCCGCCCTCAGGGTCGCGGACGTGAGCGGCCCTCACAAGGGCGCGGGGGTGCGGGGACGGCGGCGGGGCCGCCGCGGACCGGCCTCGCGCCCGCCGCGGCAAGGCGCGTCCGGCATGGCTCGATATCCGGTGGTGCCCGCGGCCCGGCGGGACGAGGGTTCGCAGCGGACGCGAGAGTTCCGGAGATCCGCAACGGAAGACTCGAGAGCGAAGATCCGAGAGAAGAGGGAGCACCGATGTCCGTAGTCGCGACGACGCTGCTGGCCGTGGCACTGGCGACCACGCCCTCCGCGGGACCGCACTGTCACGGCGTGATGGTCGACGAGCACTTCGGGTCCTCGCCGGAGTCGGCCATCACCTACGACCCCGACTCCGTCCCGGACGGCAGCCGGGTCATGGTCATGGAGCACCCGGACAAGGACGGCACGACCGTCATCGCCCTCGTCCTGAAGGGCCTGGAGTCCGACCGTACGTACGGCGCCCACGTCCACACCGAGCCCTGCGGCCCCGCACCGGAGGACGCCGGGCCGCACTACCAGAACGTCAAGGATCCGGTACAGCCCTCCGTGGACCCCGCGTACGCCAACTCCGCCAACGAGGTGTGGCTCGACTTCACGACGAACGCGAACGGCAACGGAGGAGCCGTCTCCGTGTCCGACTGGCACTTCCGCTCCGGCGGGGCCCACTCGGTGGTGATCCACGAACACGCCACCGAGACCGCCCCGGGCCACGCGGGCATGGCCGGAGCCCGACTGGCCTGCGTCAACGTGCCGTTCGCCTGAGGGAGGCGCGGCCGCGTGCCCCCGCCGCCGTACCGGTCCGGGCCGGGTACGCTGCTCTCCCCCGTACCCCAGCCCGGGGCCGATGCGCGGGGCCTGTTCGTGCAAGGAGCGCCCGATGAGCACACCGCGGGATCTGCTGATCGTCACCATGGACGTCGAGTCCGGCCGCACGGTGGAAGCGGGTGATCTGTCGCTCGCCCTCGCGGGGGCCGAGCTGATCGATCTCCTCGCCGCCGGGGCCGTCACGCTGGACGGCGACCGCATCGTCCCGGGTGAGCAGCGGGCACCGGCCGACCGTCTGCTGGCCGAGGCCGCGTCGGCGCTCGTACGGGCGACGCCCCGCGAGCCGGTCGAGGACTGGCTGTGGCGCCGGGGCCGCGGCCTGTCCGCGGTCTACCTCGCGGCCCTGGAGGCGGACGGGGTCGTCACCCGGCAGCGCCGCCGCCTCGCACCCGTCAGGACCAGCCGCACCGCGCTGGTCGACTCACCCGACCGCAGCCGCGCCGCCGACCGCTGGGCAGCGGGCGACCCCGTCCTGGCCGTCCTCGCGGCGGCCGCCGGAATTCACGGCACACCGGCCGAGGACCTCCCGGACGTCGGGGACGATGCGGCCCTGACCGTGCTCACCGCCGTCAACGAAGCGGTACTGGAACTGGAAGCGGTCCGCCAGAAGCGCAGCGTCGAGCAGGCGGCGTTCGACAACATCTGGCGCGGCGAGTGAGGCGGAGAGGGGCCGTGGGCGGTCGCCGGGGAAACGTGGTTGCGAGCGGCGCCCCGGCGAGCTGAGGATGCCGGTCGGCGGCCGGGCGCTTCCCCGCGCTCCGCGTCACGGTGATGGGAAGAGGTCGGTATGGGGTCGGGCCGGGGGCTGGAGGTGGGTCCCTCGCAGGCATGCGACGGTGGAGCGGCGGATCCTGACGTGCTCGTGACGGCCGTGCGGGGGACGCCGAAGCGGTGCGTGCGGCGCCGGCCGCCGGCGCGGACCCCGACACCCCCGGTGCCGGCGGACTTCCGGTGCTGTGCGCGGCCGTGGCGGCGTACGACGCGCCGGTCGTCGAGGCGCTGATCGAGGGCGGCGCCGATCAGGACCGGCCGCTGCCGGACGGCACGACACCCCTGCTGCGAGCCGTGGACCTAGGCTCTCCCGCCGCGGTCGCGGCGGTCCTGGGCGACGAGCCCCGGCTGCGGCTGCCGCCGGCCGCGCGCGAGCGGCTGCTCGCACTGGCCCGGAGCCGGCACGAGCGGGGCGCGGCCGAGGAGTTGCGCCGCAGAACGGGCGCGGCGGCCCCGGCCCGCACCCGCCTGGTCGTGGAGCACGACTTCAACGACGTGGAGGAGGTCTCCCTCGGCGGCCTCACCGTACGGGCGGGGCACACCGCCGTCCTCACCTCGCTGGAGTGGGCCTTCCGGATCCTCACCCCGGTCGACGAGCTGGTGGCCCGGGCCGTCCGTCACCGCGACCGGTTCCACGCGACGTGGTTCGCCTCCTGCCCGGTCCTCGGCAGGCGCCGGAGCGCGGAGACCCGGTCGGCCGTGATCGCCTACCGTCACCACCCGTCGCCCGTCCACCGCCGCTTCGTGGCCGACTACCTGTGGATCAGGTCCTTCACCATCGACACGGACGCCCCTTCGTCCACCTGGCACACGGCGTACGCCGCCCATGCCGGGGAGGACTGCCCCCTGCTCGCCGCCTGGGCGACGGAGGAGACGGACAGCGAGGTGCTCGCCAGGATCCTGGACGCCTGCACCGAGTACGACCACCCGGGCATGGAGGCCGTCGGCCGCCGCTTCCCCGACCACTCGGACCCCCGGGTACGCCGCCAGGTGCCCTACTGTCTCAACACCCCCGCCGCCACCGCCGCGCTGTCCGCCCTCGCCGCCGACGCGGACTCGGAAGTCCGCGGCGCCGTCTGCTCCGTGCTGTCCGGACGGCGCCCCCCTCGCCCCCGGGACCAGACGGATCCTCCTCACCCTCGCCCGGGACCCGGAGCCCACCGTACGGACCTCGGCCACCGCCGCCCTCGAGCACGGCCCCGGCCACGACCACCGGCGCCAGGACATCCCCTGACGCCGGTCGTCGTGCGGAATGCCGGTCAGCAGAAGCAGAGGTCCGCGCCGCCGCCGAGCAGCCCGATGTCACCGGCCCGCAGTGCCCCGGCGTACGCCTGCACCTCGTCGACGTCGCCGTGCAGGTACTCGCCCCAGCCGTCGCCGTCCCGGGCCCGGCCGACCTGGAGGGCGCCCGAGCTCAGCGGGCTGCCGGCGAAGGACGCCGTCGCGGCTCCAGCCGCCTGACCGTCGAGGTAGAGCGTGACCCGGTCGGTGGCGTCGTCGTACACCACGGCCAGCCTGCGGCCCCCGCCCGAGCCGCCGTCCGCCACGGCCGTCTGGGACACCACGGTCTCCGGGGCGCCCGCCTCGTCCCGCTGCGGCATCACCAACTGCCATGCGTGGGCGGACGGTTCGTAGCGCACCTTGAAGGCGTCCGTGTGCTCGCCCGGCTGGGACAGCACGGTCATCGGGTGGTCCGGTTCCGCGTCGGCGAGCCGGACGACCACGCTCACGGTGAAACTGTCGGTGGTGTCCACGACGGCACTGCCGGTGGTGGCGTAACCGGTCTCGCCGTCCAACCGGAGGTGGCCGTCGCCGACGAGCGGCTCCGGGTCGGGGACGCATTCCGGGTCGAGGAAGGGGTCGCAAGTGTCGGACTTACGATAGATGTCCGCTCCCGTACCGAGGGTCAGCGGTGTCCCGCCGTTCCGCTCCGGGCTCACGCCGTCCGGCGCGTTCTCCAGCGACCAGTGTCCGAGCCGCGCCGGCTTGCGGTAGGCCAGTCCGGTCCGCTCCTCCGCCACGAGGACACGGTCGTACGTACGGACGTCACCGAGCAGACCGTGCCAGTGGTCGCCGTAGCCGTCGCCCGTGCGCACGCGGCCGATCTGGAAGGCGCCGCCGGCGTCCTCGCCCGGTGCCGCTTCGGCGGCGGCGCCCACCTCCTGCCCGTTGACGAAGAGCTGGGCCCGGCCGGTCTCCGCGTCGTACAGGCCCACCAGGTGGGCCCACTCGCCGGTCTCCGGCGCGCCGCCGGTGACCCGGGCACCGCCGACCGCGAAGGACCACTCGGGTCCGGCGTCCGCCGTACGCAGTCCGAGGGCGAACCCGGCGGCGCTTCCCGCGTCCTGGCCGGCCACGGTCATGTCGCGGTCCGTCGCGGCGGGACGTGCCCAGGCGCTGACGGCGTAGGTGCTGCCCGTGTCGATCACCGGGGCGTCCGGGGTGAGGTAGGCGCCGTCACCGCCGTCGAGACCGGCGGTCGTGGTGAGCGCGGTTCCCTCGGGCGCGTCGGCCCCGAACGTGACACCCGTGCCCGCGTCCGCGGCGGGCCCGGCCTCGGCCGCGGCGGTGGCCGATCCCGCGGCGTCGCCCAGGATCCAGCGGCCGACCGGGGCGCGACCGGACGCGACCAGGAAGTCGTAAGTGGTGGTCTCACTGACGCGCCCGGCACGGTCGACCGCCTCCACGGTCAGGGACTCGGGGCCCTCGCTCTCGGGCAGGTACCGGATGGTGGCCGGCCCGCCGGGCTCAGCGGGACTGACCTCCTGCCTCGGACCACCCATCGGTCTGTACCTGTACGCCACCACGTCGTCGGACGGTGAGTCCATGGTGAAGCCGCCCCGGACGCCGACACCGTCGTGCCACGCGTCGTCGTCGGCGTAGTCCGGCGAGGTGACCACCGGTTTCTCCGGGCTGACGTCGTCGTACACGAACTCGCAGACGCCGCCGTCGCCTTCGGAGCTCCAGGCCGACACCGCCGTGCCGTCGTTCGCGCGGACGCGCCAGGAGATCACCGTGTTCGCCGGGACGCTGTCGTCCGGCAGCTGCCACCTCTGGGCCGTCCCCGAAGGGATGTCCGACGTGGTGTGCGTCAGGCGCTGTTCGGCTCCGTCGGCGTCCTCCCACCAGACCTCGAACTCGCCGTGCACGAAGTTGCCCTCGGCGGGCCGGTCGTCCTCCGTCGGGTCGTACAGCACCGCGCTGAGTACGGGCGGCTCATCGACATAGGACCGGTCCCCTGCCGCGCCGCACGGCCGAGTCCCGTTCCCGAGGTCCTGCACGAGCGGCTGGAGCGGCGGCAGGTTCTCCGCGGCGTGCGCCGTGCCCGGTGCGGTCAGCACCGCGGCGGCGGCGAGACACCCCATGACGAACAGCCGCGGTCTTCCCCAACTCCCGCGGCATCTGGCTCTGTTCACGTATCTCCTCCCCTGTGGTGCCCGTGCGTTCACACGGACCGCAGGAGGTTAACAGCGCCGACCGACATCGCCGGGGGCTCCGGTCGCCGGCCGGGCGCAAGGAGCTGAGGGGCGGTCAGGTGGAAGAATCGGTCCATGAGATCACGACCGCCGTTCGGCGATGACTTACGGGCGGGGCTGGGCGTGCCCAGGAATCCCCGGCGCCTCGACAGCAGTCCGCGTTCGCGGGTGTGGCGCGTCGAGCTGGACCGCGGGCCCGCGGTGGTGAAGGAGACCGTCGACGGGGCGGACGCCGGGGAGCAGTACGCCCGTGAGGTGGCCGCGCTGCGGCTCGCGTCGCGGGCCGCGACCCCCGTGGCGCCCGCCGTGCTCGGCACCGATCCCGGCCGACGCGTCCTGGTGATCGAGTATCTGGAGCACCGGCGCCCGGCTCCTGACTGGATCATCGGCTACGCCGCCGCGCTGGCCCGGCTGCACGCCTGCGCCGGTCCGGACGTCGCGACGGTCCTGCCCCGCTGGGAGGGGCCGGACGAGACCGACGTGGACGCCTTCCTCCGGCTGGCCGATGCGCTGGGAGCCATGGTGGCGCCGGGAGTGGACGGTGAACTCCGGGCGCTGACCGAGCGGTTGAGGCAGGCGCCGGGGCACGCCCTCCTGCACGGAGACCCGTGCCCCGGCAATGATCTGCACACCGCCGACGGGGTCAGGTTCATCGACTTCGAGCAGGCGTCCTGGGGCAGCGGCCTGGTGGAACTCGCCTACCTGCGGATCGGCTTCCCGACCTGCTGGTGCGTGACCACCGCCGACGCGCCGCTGCTGGACCGGGCGGAGCGCGCCTACCTCGACACCTGGCGCGCCGAGACCGGCACGGACGTGCGCCTCGATCTCGTGGACGCCTGCGTCGGCTGGCTGATCAGAGGGGACTCCCTGGTCGAGCGGGCGCGGCGGGGCACCGTCGACCACCTGGCCGCGATGGCCGGCGAGGACTGGGGCTGGGGCACGGTGACCGCGCGGGAGCGGTTCGCCCACCGCCTCGGCGTCGTCGCCCGGATGACGGCCGGGCAGGCGGACCTGCGGGGCGTGAGCGCCCTCACCGCCGATCTGCGCCACCGCGTGCTCGGCCGGTGGCCCACCCTCCGGCCGGTCCCTGCCGAGCGCCCGTAAGGACCCCGGTCCCTGCCGGGCGCCCGTATGGGCCGCGGTCGCTCACCTCGCCTCGCCCACCGCCAGCCGGTCCCCCGGCGCGTCCGGGGTCCGCGGTCCGGTCTTCCCGCCGCCGTGGGGGCGGATGACGAAGACGCCGAGGAGGGCGAGGAGGGACGCGGCGGACAGGGTGTACAGACCGCCGTTGGTGCTGCCGGTGGTGTCCTTCAGATAGCCGAAGAGGGTCGGGGACACGAAGCCGCCCAGGTTTCCGATCGAGTTGACGACGGCCAGGCCCGGTGCGGCGATCCGGGCGTCGAGCCCGGACTGCGCCATCGGCCAGAACAGCGTCGCCGCGCACTTGCCGCCGACCGCCGCCAGGGTGATCGCGGCCAGGCCGAACCAGGGCGAGCCGAGCGTCGCGAAGAAGGTGCCCACCGCGGACACGACCAGCGCGACGGCCAGGTACGGGCGGCGGTCCGGGGCGCGGTCGGTGAAGTGGCTCACCGTGTACATCGCCGCGACGGCGCAGATCCACGGCACGGCGGCCAGCAGCCCGATCTCGAAGGGCGAGAGTCCGCCGATGTCGTCGATGAGGCTGGGCAGCCAGAAGGTGATCGCGTACCCGGTGAGCGCCATGGCGAAGAACACGCAGGTCATCGAGGCGACCTGGGGGTGGAACAGCAGCCGGAGCTGGGACGTCCTGGGGGCGCGGTCGCGGGCCCGGCGGTCCCGTTCGACCGCCGCGCTCAGCGCGTCCTTCTCCTCCTGGGTGAGCCAGCGGGCGTCACCAATGCGCGAGACGAGGAAGAAGCCGGCGAAGATGCCGAACAGGATCGAGAAGCCGCCCTCCAGCGCGAACATCCAGCGCCACCCGGCGAACCCGCCCGCACCGTGCAGTTCGAGCAGCGCGCCCGTGATCGGACCGGTCACGATGTACGCGGTCGCCGAGCCGCCGAGGAAGATGGCGCCGGCCCGGCCGCGGCTGGAGTCGGGCAGCCACTGGTGAAGTAGAGCAGCACGCCGGGGAAGAAGCCCGCTTCGGCGACGCCGAGCAGGAAGCGGAGCCCGTAGAACATCCAGACGTTGTGGATGAAGCACATCGCCAGGATCACCGCACCCCAGGTGATCATGATCCGGGTCAGCCAGACGCGGGCGCCGAAGCGCTCGAGGAGCATGTTGCTGGGCACTTCGAACAGGGCGTAGCCGATGAAGAACAGGCCGGCACCGAGACCGTAGGCGGTGGCGCTCACGCCGACGTCGGCGCGCAGGTCGTCCTGGACGAAGCCGACGTTCGTCCGGTCCATCTGGTTGATGAGGAGCATCAGGACCAGCACCGGCACCATGCGGCGCAGGAACTTGCCGATCGCGCGCTGTTCGGCGCCCTCGGCTCCCTCGGCCGCGGGTGCCGCGGCGGTGCTCCCCGCCGGGGTGTTCTGCTCTGGGGGCTGCGGGACCATCGTCGTCTCCCACTTCGTTCGCCATGAAGGTCTCGACGATTCACGTACGTGAATGATCGTCAAAGGTGTGGACACCTTACGAACGGCCCACCGGGGAGTCAATGGATCACGCACGTCATGACCCACGTCGCCATCTCCGTATGACCCACATCGCCATCTCCCTGCGTACGACGGCGAGCGCGGAGGGGGTTGCCGTTGCGATGTTCATGAATGAGACTTCCATCTGTTTACCTGAACGCTTGGCTGAACCAGAACGACTGCGGATGGTGGGGACATGACCGAAGGCACGTACAGCACAGGCACCCGGATCCGGGAGCTGATCGTCACCCCCATCGCCTTCCGCGACCCGCCGCTGCTCAACTCCAGCGGGGTGCACGAACCCCTTGCCCTGCGCTGCGTCCTCCAACTCGTGCTGGAGGACGGCACGGTGGGGCTCGGCGAGTCACCGGGCGGCAGCGCACGGCTCGAACGGCTCCAGACCGCGGCGAAGGAGGTCGTGGGCCGGGACGTCTTCGACACCACCGCCCTGCTGGCCGCCGTCGACGACGCGCTGCTCCCCTCCGTGCCCAGCTCGCACGAACGCGGCTGGACGACCTCGGCGATCGAGGTGGCCTGCCTGGACGCCCAGGGGAAGCTGACCGGACGGCCGGTGAGCGACCTGCTGGGCGGCAGGGTCCGCGACACGGTGCCCTTCGCCGGCTACCTCTTCCACAAGTGGGCCGAGCACCCCGCCCTCGACGGACGGCCCGCGGCCGGCGACAGCTGGGGCGAGGCGCTGGACCCGGCCGGCATCGTGGTCCAGGCCCGGCTGATGCACGAGCGCTACGGCTTCGAGTCGTTCAAGCTCAAGGGCGGTGTCTTCCCGCCCGAGCAGGAGATCGCCGCCATCGAGGCGCTGCGGGAAACCTTCCCCGACGCGCCGCTGCGCCTGGACCCCAACACCGCCTGGACCGTGGAGACCTCGGTCCAGGTGGCCGAGCGGCTGCACGGCGTACTCGAATACCTGGAGGACCCGACCGCCTCCATCCCCGGCATGGCCGAGGTCGCCCGCAGGTCCGGCATGCCCCTCGCGACCAACATGTGCGTGATCGCCTGGGAACACCTGCGTCCCGCCGTCGAGCAGAACGCGGTACAGGTGCTGCTCACGGACCACCACTACTGGGGCGGACTGCGCCGCACCCGGGAACTGGCCGCCGTCTGCGAGGCGTTCGGCATCGGCCTGTCCATGCACTCCAACTCGCACCTCGGCATCAGCCTCGCCGCCATGACGCACGTCGCCGCGGCCGTCCCGAACCTGCACCACTCCTGCGACACGCACTACCCGTGGAACGCGGCCGACGACATCGTCCGCCCCGGCGTCCTGGAACTGCGCGACGGCGCGGTCCGGGTGCCCACCGGACCCGGCCTCGGCGTGGAACTCGACCACGCCGCGCTCGACCGGCTGCACCGGCTCTACCTGGAGTCGGACATCCGCGACCGCGACGACGCCGGCTACATGCGCCGCGTCGACCCCGGCTTCGAGGCCCGGCTGCCGCGCTGGTGACCGGTTCCGCGCTGGTGACCGGTCGCGTACTGCCGCCGTACAGGTGATGCAGCAGCCCGACGTTTCCCCCGCACCCGCAGGGTTACCCATGACATGTCGTGCCGGGCCGGGCCGACCCGTGTGTCCGGGCCCGGAGCGACTGCCGGAGCGACACTCAACTACGCGCGGGAGCGAAACGGAGTACCCATGGCCAGCCTGAAGGTGTCCGACTACATTCTCCAGCGGCTGCGCGACTGGGAAGTGGACCATGTCTTCGCCTACGCGGGCGACGGCATCAACGGACTGCTCGCGGCCTGGGGCCGCGCCGAGAACAAACCGAAGTTCGTCCAGGCGCGGCACGAGGAGATGGCCGCCTTCCAGGCCGTCGGCTACGCGAAGTTCTCGGGCAGGGTCGGCGTCTGCGCGGCCACGTCGGGCCCCGGCGCCATCCACCTGCTGAACGGGCTCTACGACGCCAAGCTCGACCACGTGCCCGTCGTGGCGCTGGTCGGGCAGACCAACCGCAGCGCCATGGGCGGCTCGTACCAGCAGGAGGTCGATCTCCAGAACCTGTACAAGGACGTGGCCTCGGAGTTCTGCGAGACGGCCATGGTGCCCGAGCAGCTGCCCAATCTGATCGACCGGGCGATCCGCACCGCGTACTCCCAGCGGACCGTCACCGCGGTCATCCTCCCCGCCGATGTGCAGGAGCTCGACTACAGCCCGCCGAAGCACGCGTTCAAGATGGTGCCTTCCAGCCTCGGCATCGGCCGGTACGCGCCGGTGCCCGACGACGAGGACCTGAAGCGGGCGGCCGAGGTCCTCAACGCGGGCGACAAGGTCGCCGTCCTGGTCGGCCAGGGAGCGCGGAGCGCGCGGGCCGAGGTAGAACAGCTCGCGGACCTGCTCGGCGCGGGCGTCGCCAAGGCGCTGCTCGGCAAGGACGTGCTGCCCGACGACCTGCCCTACGTCACCGGCTCCATCGGCCTGCTCGGCACCCGCCCTTCGTACGAGCTGATGCAGGAGTGCGACACGCTGCTGATGATCGGCTCCAGCTTCCCGTACACCCAGTTCATGCCGGAGCTGGACCAGGCGCGGGCGGTGCAGATCGATGTGGATCCGCGCATGATCGGGCTGCGCTATCCGTTCGAGGTCAACCTCGTCGGCGACTCCCGGGAGACGCTGAAGCGGCTGCTGCCGCTGCTGAAGCGCAAGAAGAACCGCAAGTGGCGCGAGGGCATCGAGAAGAACGTCGCCCGCTGGTGGGAGGTCATGCAGCGGCGCGCCGCCGTGGACGCCGACCCCGTCAACCCCGAGTACGTGGTCCATGCCCTGGACGGCAAGCTGCCCGACGACGCGATCATCTCCGCGGACTCCGGGTCGGCCGCCAACTGGTACGCCCGCCACCTGCGGCTGCGCGGCCGGATGCGCGGCTCGCTGTCCGGCACGCTGGCCACCATGGGCCCCGGCGTGCCGTACGCCATCGGGGCGAAATTCGCGCACCCGGAGCGCCCGGCCATCGCGCTGGTCGGTGACGGCGCGATGCAGATGAACGGCATGATGGAGCTGGTCACCGCCGCGAAGTACTACCACGAGTGGTCCGACCCCCGGCTGATCGTGGCCGTGCTCAACAACCGCGACCTCAACCAGGTCACCTGGGAGATGCGCGCGATGTCGGGCGCCCCGCAGTTCGAGGAGTCGCAAGCCATCCCGGACCTGCCGTACGCGGAGATCGCCAAGAGCTTCGGTCTGGACGGCGTACGGGTGGAGAAGCCCGACCAGGTCGAGGCGGCCTGGGACCAGGCGCTCGCCGCCACCCGGCCCTTCGTCATCGACTTCCGCACCGACCCGGCCGTCCCGCCGATCCCGCCGCACGCCTCCCTCGACCAGATCGAGGCCGCCGCCTCCGCCATCCTCAAGGGCGACAGCGACCGTGACTCGATGGTCAGGCAGGGGTTCAAGGCGAAGGTGCAGGAGTTCCTGCCGGGCAGCCGGCACCGCGGGGACCGGCCCGGCGCCGGGGAGCACGACAGCACCGAAGAGAACCGGTAGGTGAGCGGGGCGGCGACGTCTCCGGCGCTCCACGGCGGGACCGCCGTGGAGCGCCTCGCGGTCTCCGTGTACCGGATCCCGACCGATCTGCCCGGCGGGGACGCCACGCTGACCTGGGACTCCACGACCCTCGTCCTCGTCGAGGCGGAGGCTGCGGGGCGGACCGGCACCGGCTACACGTACGGCCCGGCGGCGGTCGCGCAGGTCGTCGAGGACCAGCTGGCGGCGGTCGTCACCGGGTACGACGCGCTCGACGTGCCCGCCGCCAACGACCGGATGAGCCGGACCCTGCGCAACGCGGGCCGGCCCGGCATCGGGGCCTGCGCCGTCTCGGCCGTCGACACCGCCCTGTGGGACCTCAAGGCGCGCCTGTTCGACGTGCCGCTGGTACGGCTGCTCGGCGCGGCCCGCGAGACGGTCGCGGTGTACGGCAGCGGCGGCTTCACCACGTACGACGACGCGCAGCTGGAGGAGCAGTTGCGCGGCTGGTCGGAGCAGGGCATCGGCCGCGTGAAGATCAAGATCGGGGAGTCCTGGGGCCGGTGCGAGCGGCGCGATCTGCACCGCACCGCGCTGGCCCGGCGGGTGATCGGCGACGCGGCGGAGCTGTACGTGGACGCCAACGGCGGCTACACCCGCAAGCAGGCCGTACGCATGGGCGCCGCCACCGCGGACCTCGGCGTCGTATGGCTGGAGGAGCCCGTCTCCTCCGACGACCTCCCGGGGCTGCGCGAGGTGCGCGACGCCGTCACCGCCGATGTCGCGGCCGGCGAGTACGGCTACGACCTGCCCTACCTCACCCGGATGGCCGCTTCGGGCGCCGTCGACTGTCTCCAGGCCGATGTCACCCGGTGCGGCGGGATCACCGTCTGGCTGCGCGCCGCCGCCGTCGCCGAGGGGCTGGGGCTGCACATCTCGGGCCACTGCGCCCCGAACCTGCACGCCCATGCCGCCGCGGCCGTGCCGGGCACCCGCCATCTGGAGTGGTTCCACGACCACGTCCGGATCGAGAACCTGCTGTTCCACGGCGCCCTCGACCCCGGCGGCGGCACCGTCTCGCCCGGCGCGTCCGGCGAACCGGGGCACGGACTGACCTTCGACCCGCGGGCAGCGGAGCGCTACCGCACGAAATGAGCACCCCCGGCATGACCTCCGGCACGACTCCTCCCTCCCGCACCCCGGCCGCCGACAGCCCGTGGGTGCTGCGCGACTACGCCTTCATCGCCGACGGGGAACGCGGCGCGCTCGTCGACCCGCGCGGGCAGATCACCTGGCTGTGCGCGCCGGCCTGGCACAGCGGCGCCGTCTTCTCCGGCCTCCTCGGCGGCCCCGGCCGGTACCAGATCCGCCCCGCCGACTCCTGGAACGTGTGGGGCGGCTACTACGAGGACGGCACGCTCATCCACGTCAGCCGCTGGGTCACCGGCGACGGCATCGTCTCCTGCCGGGAGGCGCTGGCCGTCCCGGCCGACCGCGGCCGCGTGGTCCTGCTGCGCCAGGTCCGCGCCGTGCGCGGCGACGCGTGCGCGGACCTCGGCCTCGACGTGCGCGCGGAGTACGGGCAGCGGCCCATGACGGACCTGCGCCGGGACGACGACGGCGGCTGGCGGGCCCGCACCGGCGGCCTGCACGTGCGGCTCACCGGGGCCGGCGACGCCCGCCCCGACCGGAACGGCGGGCTGCGGGCCCGGCTGCGCGTCCCCGAGGGCGGCGCCCACGACCTCGTCCTGGAGATCGCCACCTCACCGCAGGACGGCCCCCTCGACCCCCGGGCCCTGTGGTCCGCCACCGAACGGTGGTGGGCGGACGCCGTGCCCGGCTGCTCCGGCTCCGCGGCGCCCCGCGACACCCGCATGGCGTACGCCGTCCTGAACGGGCTGACCAGCAGCACCGGCGGAATGGTCGCGGCGGCCACCACCTCGCTGCCCGAACGCGCCGACACCGGGCGCGACTACGACTACCGCTACGCCTGGGTCCGCGACCAGTGCTACGCCGGCATCGGGGTCGCCGCGCACGGACCGCACCCGCTGCTCGACCGCGCGGTGGACTTCGTGTCCGAACGCCTGCTGGCGGACGGCGACCGGCTGCGGCCCGCGTACACAGTGGACGGCGAACCGCTGCCCGGCGAGTGGTCCCTGCCGCTCGTCGGCTATCCCGGCGGCGGCGAGCGGGCGGGCAACCGCGCGGGCCACCAGTTCCAGCTCGACGTTTTCGGCGAAGCCCTCCAGCTCTTCGCCGCGGCCGCCCGGCACGACGCGCTCGACTCCCGCGCCGCCAAGGCCGCCGCCGTCGCCGCCGACGCGGTCGCCGCACGCTGGACGGAGCCGGACACGGGTCTGTGGGAGCTGGACAAGCGCTGGTGGACGCACTCCCGGCTGAGCTGCGTGCTGGGCCTGCGCGAGCTGGCGCGGGAACTCGGCACCCCGCGGGCCGCCGACTGGTCCGCACTGGCCGACCGCGTCATGGCCGGGACCCGGTCGCGCTGTCAGCGCTCCGACGGCTTCTGGCAGCGGGCCGCCGACGATCCCGGCGCGGAGGCGGCGCTGCTGCTGCCGCTGGCCCGCGGGGCCGTGCCACCGACCGACCGCAGCCTCGCCGTCACCCGCGCCGAGGTCGCGCGGCACCTGTCGGACGACGGCTACGTCTACCGGTTCCGGCAGGACGCGGACCGGCTGCTGGGCGACGCCGAGGGCGCCTTCCTGCTGTGCGGCTACATGATGGCGCTGGCCGCGCACGCGCAGGGCCGGGACGTGGAGGCGGCCCGCTGGTTCGAGCGGACCCGCTCCTCGTGCGGCACGGCGGGGCTGTTCGCGGAGGAGTTCGACGTCGCGCAGCGCCAGTTGCGCGGCAACCTGCCGCAGGGTTTCGTGCACGCCATGCTGCTGGAGTGCTCGGCGCGCCTCGGGCCTTCGGGTCTGTCGGGCGGGGAGCGGTGAAGGTCCTCACCGGGGAGCGGTGAGGGCTCGGCGGCGGGCGGGGAGCGGCAAGGATCCTGCGCGGTTTCGTTACCCGGCAGGGAGCGGTGAGGACTCAGCGGCGAACGGCAAGGGTCCTGCGCGGTTTCCCGGCGTGGAGCGGTCAGGGTTCAGCGGCGTCGGCGGTGCTTCAGCCACGTCAGGCCCGCCACCGACATCGCCACGGCCGCTCCGGCCGTCGCCGCCGCCGGCAGCAGCGCCCGTCCGCCCGGCGCGGACGGCCGTTCGGGCTCGGCGCGCTCGCCGCGCAGCCCGGCCGCCAGGATCTCCGCCAGGTGCAGCGGCGTACGGCCCGTACCGGCCTGTTCGACCTGGGTGCGGCAGCTGAAGCCGTCGGCGAGGACCAGCGTGGAGTCGCCGGCGTCGCGCACGGCGGGCAGCAGCCCGGCCTCCGCGCAGGCCATGGACACCTCGTAGTGCCCCTTCTCGAAGCCGAAGTTCCCGGCCAGGCCGCAGCAGCCGGCGTCCAGGACATCGGCGTCGACCCCGGCGCGTTCGAACAGCTCGCGCTCGGCGTCGAAGCCCATGACGGCGTACTGGTGGCAGTGGCGCTGGACGACCGCGCGGGCGTCGACGGCGGGCGGCTGCCAGTCCCCGGCCTTCTCGACGAGGAGTTCGGCCAGGGTCCTGGTCTGCTCGCGCAGCCGCTCCACGTCGGGGCCCTTGGGCAGCAGTTCGGCGGCGTCGGCGCGGAAGACGGCGGTACAGCTCGGTTCGAGGCCGACCACGGGCGTACCGCGGCGCAGGTCCTCGCGGAGGATGTCGAGGGTGCGGCCCAGCACCCGCTGGGCGACGCCGAGCTGTCCGGTGGAGATCCAGGTCAGCCCGCAGCACACGCCGGCGTCGGGCACCTTGACCCGGAACCCGGCCGCCTCCAGGACCTCGACGGCGGCCTTGCCGATCGCGGGGTGGAAGTGGTCGGTGAAGGTGTCGGGCCACACCACGACCTCGCCGCGGTGTCCGCTGCCGCGCGGCCCGCCCCGCTCACGCCACCAGTCGGTGAACCGCTGCTCGGCGAAGAGCGGGACGTCGCGCTCCGGGGCGACGCCGCCGAGCGCCTTGGCCGCCCGCGCAATCCATGGCACCGAGGCCAGCGCGTTGACGGTGCGCGGAGCGAGGGCGACGATCCGGGCGAGCGCGGGCAGCCAGCCCATCGAGTAGTGCGCGAGGGGCCGCGGGCGGCCCTTGTAGTGGTGGTGCAGGAACTCCGCCTTGTAGGTGGCCATGTCGACGTTGACCGGGCAGTCGGTCTTGCAGCCCTTGCAGGCCAGGCAGAGGTCGAGGGCGTCGTTGACCTCGTGGGAGTGCCAGTCGGCGTCGACCGGTGAGTCGTTGCGGACCATCTCGAACAGCAGCCGCGCGCGGCCCCGGGTGGAGTGCTCCTCCTCGCGGGTGGCGCGGTAGCTCGGGCACATCACCCCGCCCTCGGAGGAGCGGCACTTGCCGACGCCGACGCAGCGGGCGGCGGCCCGGCTGAACTTGCCCTCGTCGTGCGGGAAGGAGAACACGGTGTCCGGTTCCCAGGGCAGGTAGTCCGCGCCGAGCCGCAGGTTCTCGTCGAGCCGGTACGGCAGGACGATCTTCCCCGGGTTCATCCGGTCGTCCGGGTCGAAGAGCCCCTTGAGCCGCTCGAAGCCCTCGACCAGTTCGGGTCCGAACATCTTCGTCAGCAGTTCGCCCCGCGACTGGCCGTCGCCGTGCTCCCCGGACAGCGACCCGCCGTAGCGCACCACGAGGTCGGCGGCCCGCTCCACGAAGGCCCGCATGCGGGCGACGCCGTCCTCGGAGGTCAGGTCGAAGGGGATGCGGGTGTGGACGCAGCCGTGCCCGAAGTGGCCGTACACCGAGGGGTGTCCGTAGTCGAACTCCTCGTACAGCTTCTTGAGGTCGCGCAGATAGTCGCCGAGGCGGTCGACCGGGACGGCGGAGTCCTCCCAGCCCTCCCAGGTGTCGGGCTTGCCGGGGACGTGCGCGGTGGCGCCGAGCCCCGACTCGCGGACGGCCCAGAGCTGGGCGACCTTGTTCTCGTCGTCGTACCAGGTGTGGCCGACGTCCTTGGGCTTGGCGTCGATGAGCGCCTTGGCCCGGTCGTCGGCCTCGTCCTGGGTGTCGCCGGAGAACTGCACCATCAGATACGCACGGCCCTCGGGCAGTTCGTCGAGGGCCCGCGGGTTGAGGTGCTTCTCCTGCTGGAAGTGGATGAGCTGGTGGTCGACGCCCTCCAGCGCCGCGGGCTCGTGCTCCAGGACGGCCGGCACGTGGTCGGCGGCCTCGCAGATGTCCCGGTAGCCGAGGACGACGAGGGCGGAGTACGCCGGTACGGGCACCAGGTCGAGTTCCGCGCGCAGGACGGTGACCAGGGTGGATTCGGAGCCGGTGAGCAGTCCGGCGACGTCGAAGCCGTGCTCGGGCAGCAGCGAGTCCAGGTTGTAGCCGGAGACGCGGCGCGGGATGTCGGGATAGCGCTCGCGGACCAGCCCCGCGTACCGGTCGCGCAGTCCGACCAGGCCCCGGTACAGCTCCGCCTGCCGTCCTTCGCCGGCCGTCAGCCGCTCCAGCTCGGCGTCGCCGGTGCGGCCCACCCACATCCGTACGCCGTCGTAGGTGAGTACCTCCAGGCGGTGCACGTTGTCGACGACCTTGCCGTACGCCTGGGCCGTCGAGCCGCACGAGTTGTTGCCGATCATCCCGCCGAGGGTGCAGTTCGGGTGGGTCGCCGGCTTCGGCCCGTACATCAGGCCGTACTCCTTCAGCTGCCGGTTCAGGTCGTCCAGGACGATGCCCGGCTCGATCACGCAGCGCCGGTTGTCGGTGTCGACGGAGAGCAGCCGGTGGCAGTACTTGCTCCAGTCGATGACGACGGCGGCGTTGCAGCACTCCCCCGCCAGGCTGGTGCCGCCGCCGCGGGACAGCAGCGGCGCGCCCTGCTCGCGGCAGACCGCGACGGCCTCGGCGGCGGCCTCGACGGTGCGCGGGACGACCACGCCGATGGGGACCTGCCGGTAGTTGGAGCCGTCGGTGGAGTACGCGGCGCGGGTGCCCGAGTCGAACCGGACCTCGCCGTCGACCCGGGCACCCAGCTCCCGTTCGAGCGCGTCCGCGTCGACCTGCGCCGATGGGCGGCGGACGACGGGCAGGGGCAGTTCGACCGGCTTCATCTCGTACGCCCTCCATGACGGCGGATTGCCCACGGTTCGCCCTCGGACGGCCCGATTGCCCTGCACGTGTATCCCTGGCCGCCGGGCGACAAACCGCGGAATGCGGCATTCGGCCGTACCCGTCACCGGGCCGGGCGGTGGAACGGGAAGAACCGGACCGGTGCGTTCCGCGGTACGGGGTAGTCCTGCCGGGAAGGTCCGATCACTTCGTCCCCGAGGGGTGTTGTCCGTGCTGCTGTCCCGACGCAGGGCCCGCGTGGAGCGGAGGGCCGCGGACGCCGCCGAGCGGGGCGCCGTGTACCTGGACCGGCGGCTGCCGGTCTTCGACGGCGGCGGGGCGCTGGTGCGCAAGGCGTTCCCGGACCACTGGTCGTTACTGCTGGGCGAACTGGCCCTGTACAGCTTCGTGGTGCTGCTGCTGACCGGGGTGTACCTGACCCTGTTCTTCCAGCCGGGCATGAACGAGGTCGTCTACCAGGGGACCTACGTGCCGCTGCGGGACGTGCGGATGAGCGAGGCGTTCGCCTCGACGCTGCGTCTGAGCTTCGACGTGCGCGGCGGGCTGCTGATCCGTCAGGTGCACCACTGGGCCGCCCTCGTCATGGCGTCCGCCGTCGGCGTGCACCTGCTGCGGGTCTTCTTCACCGGCGCCTTCCGCCGCCCCCGCGAGGCCAACTGGGTGATCGGTACGACACTGCTGCTGCTGACGGTCCTGGAGGGCTTCGCCGGTTACTCGCTCCCCGACGACCTGCTGTCCGGTACGGGGCTGCGCACCGCGCAGGGCTTCGTCATCTCGGTGCCGGTGGCCGGCACATACCTGACGATGTTCCTCTTCGGCGGCCAGTTCCCGGGCACGGACATCGTCTCCCGGCTGTATCCGGCGCACATCCTGCTGCTGCCCGGGGCGCTGCTCGCGGCCGTCGTCGTGCACCTGATCCTGGTGTTCCACCTGAAGCACACCCAGTGGGCCGGGCCGGGGCGCACCAACCGCAATGTGGTGGGCAAGCCGATGTTCCCGCAGTTCGCCCTGCGGTCGGCGGGCCTGATGGCCGCGGTCGCCGGAATCCTGTTCGCCCTCGGCGCCGTGGCCCAGATCAACCCCATCTGGGCGTACGGGCCCTACCGGCCCGACCAGGTCTCCACCGGCGCGCAGCCGGACTGGTACCTGGGGTTCCTGGAAGGCGCGATCCGGCTGCTGCCCGGCTTCGAGACGCGGCTGTGGGGCCACACCGTCAACTGGAACCCGTTCCTGCCCACGGTGGTGTTCCCGGTGCTGTTCTTCGCCGCGCTGTACGCGTATCCGTTCCTGGAGCGCTGGATCACCCGCGACAGGGGCGAGCAGCACCTGTGCGACCGGCCCCGCGACAGGCCCGCCCGCACCGCGCTGGGCGTCGCCGGTATCGCCTTCTACGGCCTGCTGCTCCTGGCGGGCGGCCAGGACGTCGTCGCCCATGTGCTGGACGTCTCGCTCAACCGGATCACCTGGACCCTGCGGATCGTCGTCATCCTCGGTCCGCTCGCGGCGTTCTGGCTGACGCGGCGGGTGTGCCTGGGCCTCCAGGCCCACGACGCCGAGCGGCTGCGGGAGGGCGACGAGAGCGGTGAGCTGCGCCAGTCGGTCGAAGGGGCGTACGGGGAGAGCAGCCGTCCGCTCGGCGACGCCGAGCGCCGTACGCTGCTCGGCCGCCGTACGGAACGGCCGCTGCCGGTCCCCGCCGGGCCGTCGGCGCGGCGCGGGGACCGGGTCAGGGCCGCGCTGAGCGGCTGGTACTACGGCGACCGGGTGCCGTACCCGGGCGAGGAGCCGGCCGCTCCGGCGGACGCCCCGGCGGGTCAGGACGTCAGCCGGCGCACCCCGTAGTAGCCGGCCGCGGCGAGCCCCGCGACGGTGGCGGCCCGGCCGAGCTGGTGGCGGCCGGCCCACCACTGCGGGCTCACGGGGTGCGCCGTGCCGTCGAAGACGCCGTGCGCGCCGTAGTCCTCGACGTCGTCGGCCGGTGCGTAGAGGTTGCCGTCGCCCTTCGGCGGCGGGAAGGCGTCCGTCTGCTGCGAGCCGAAGCCGGTGCGGGCGAGGTAGTGGTCGAGGAGCCCCGGTACGACGGCGTTCGCCATCAGGGTGAGCGCGGTGGAGGCGCCCACCCAGTACTCGCGCCGCCGGGGGTGGTCGGCGGCGTACAGCACCGCGCGGGCGGCGACCTCCGGCTGGTAGATCGGGGGCACCGGCTGCGCGTGCCGGGGCAGGTGCGAGCGGAGCCAGCTGAACTGGGGGGTGTTGACCGCGGGCATCTGCACCATGGTGACCCGGACCCCGGACTTGTCGTGCAGCAGCTCGCAGCGCAGGGACTCGGTGAAGCCCTGGATGGCGTGCTTGGCGCCGCAGTACGCGCTCTGGAGCGGGATGCCGCGGTAGGCGAGGGCGGAGCCGACCTGCACGATGGCGCCGCGGTCGCGCGGCAGCATGCGGTCGAGCGCGGCCCGGGTGCCGTGCACGAAGCCGAGGTAGGTCGACCGGGTGGTCTGGAGGAACTCCTCCGGGGAGAGCTCGGTGAACTTGCCGAACGCGGAGGTGAAGGCGTCGTTCACCCAGACGTCGATGGGCCCGAGCTCCTCCTCGGCCCGGCGGGCCGCCTCTTCGGCCTGGTCCCATTCGGCCATGTCCGTGACGACGGGCAGGGCCTGCCCGCCCGCCTCGCGCACCTCGGCCGCCGCCGCGTCCAGGCCCGCCCGGCCGCGGGCGAGCAGCGCCACCCGCGCGCCGCGGGCCGCGAAGGCCCTGGCCGTCGCCCGGCCGATCCCGGCGCTCGCGCCGGTCACCACGACTGTCTGCTGCTTGTGCTGCATCGGCCCTCCTCGCTGTTCATGTGCCGTTGCCGGTACCGCGTTGCCCGTACTGGAAAACAAAACCCCACACACCCGGGACGAGGACTCCGAGGCCGATGAGGAACAGCCACAGGCCGTACACCACGCCGAGAGCGGTCAGGGCCGTGCCCGCGGCGGCCAGCACCGGGAAGGCGCTGCGCGGCGGGAAGAAGGCAACGGGTCCGGTGGTGTCGCGGACCTCGGCCTCCTTGCGGTTCTGCGCGGGGACGCCCGTGCTGCGGCGCTGGTTGGCGAGGAAGACCGAGACGAGGGCCGCCATCAGACAGGAGACGATCAGTGCGGCGGTGCCCGCCGGTTCCAGCGACCACCAGCCGTAGCCGGCGGCGCAGATCCCGAAGAAGGCGCTGACGCCGAGGAAGACGCCTGATTCGGAGCTCACGGGCGCGCCCCCTTCTGCCGCTGCCCGGCTCGGTGCCGGTCGCCCGGGCCCGCCGGTGAGTGGGAGTGCGCCTTCTCGGCGTGCTGGGGGTGGTGCAGGTCGAAGGCGGGCGACTCGGAGCGCACCTTGGGCAGGGCGGTGAAGTTGTGGCGCGGGGGCGGGCAGGTGGTGGCCCACTCCAGGGAGCGGCCGAAGCCCCAGGGGTCGTCGACGGTGACCCGCGTGCCGTGCCGCGCCGTTTTGAGGACGTTGTACAGGAACGGCAGGGTCGAGGAGCCGAGCAGGAAGGCGCCGATCGAGGACACCGTGTTCAGCGCGGTGAAGCCGTCGGCGGCCAGGTAGTCGGCGTAGCGCCGGGGCATGCCCCGGGCGCCCAGCCAGTGCTGCACCAGGAAGGTGAGGTGGAAGCCGGCGAAGAGGGTCCAGAAGTGGATCCTGCCGAGCCGTTCGTCGAGCAGCTTCCCGGTGAACTTGGGCCACCAGAAGTAGAACCCGCCGAACATGGCGAACACCACGGTCCCGAACAGCACGTAGTGCATGTGCGCGACGACGAAGTAGCTGTCGGTGGTGTGGAAGTCCAGCGGCGGGGAGGCGAGCAGGACGCCGGTCAGGCCGCCGAAGAGGAAGGTGACGAGGAAGCCGAGCGACCACAGCATCGGGGTCTCGAAGGAGAGCGAGCCGTGCCACATGGTGCCGATCCAGTTGAAGAACTTCACCCCGGTGGGCACGGCGATCAGGAACGACGCCACCGAGAAGAAGGGCAGCAGCACCGCGCCGGTGGCGAACATGTGGTGCGCCCATACGATGGCGGAGAGTCCGGTGATGGCCATGGTGGCGCCGACGAGTCCGAAGTAGCCGAAGACCGGCTTGCGGCTGAAGACCGGGATGATCTCGGTGACGATGCCGAAGAACGGCAGCGCCACGATGTAGACCTCCGGATGGCCGAAGAACCAGAACAGGTGCTGCCACAGCAGTGCGCCGCCGCTCGCCGCGTCGAAGACGTGGGCGCCGAACTTGCGGTCCGCCATCAGGGCGAGCAGCGCGGCGGTCAGGACCGGGAAGGCCAGCAGCACCAGGATCGAGGTGAACAGCACGTTCCAGGTGAAGATCGGCATGCGGAAGAGGGTCATGCCGGGGGCGCGCAGGCACACGATCGTCGCGATGAAGTTCACCGCGCCGAGGATGGTGCTCAGGCCCGACACCACCAGGCCCATCGCCCACAGGTCGCCCCCGGCGCCGGGCGTCTGGGCCGGGCCGTTGAGCGGCGCGTAGGCGAACCAGCCGAAGGACGCGGCGCCGCGCGAGGTGAGGAACCCGGACACCACCATGAGTCCGCCGAACAGGTACACCCAGTAGGTGTAGGCGTTGAGCCGGGGGAAGGCCACGTCCGGGGCGCCGATCTGGAGCGGCATCACCGCGTTGGCGAAGCCGACGAAGACCGGGGTGGCGAACAGCAGCATCATCACCGTGCCGTGGACGGTGAAGAGCTGGTGGTACTGGTCAGCCGTGACGATCTGGAGGCCGGGCCGCGCCAGCTCCGCCCGCATCAGCATCGCGAGGACCCCGGCGAGCAGGAAGAAGCCGAAGGCGGTGGCCAGGTACATGTGGGCGATGACCTTGTGGTCGGTGGTCGTCAGCCAGCGCACCACCGCCCTGCCCGTCCGCAGGCGCCGCCCGGTCACGCCCGCCGTACCCGTACCGCTGTCCACCGCCGTCATGCACCGCTGTGTAACCTGCCCGGCTCGCGGGGAAACCTCCCGAAGGCCGTACGGCTGCCTGCCCAAAGGATGTCCGGACGCCGTACCTTCACGACGCATGAGGGAATCCCCAGAACGTCAGGAGCTTCACCAGGGCCCGGCGGGTCCGTCCCGCCGCGGCGTCCTCACCGGTGCGGTGGCAGCCGCGCTCACCGCGGCCGCGGCCGGGGGCACGGCCGTCGCGGCGCCCGCCCGGCCCGCCGCCGACCCGTCCGCCGGCACCGTCCCGGCGTCCGGCGGGGGCGGTCTCCGGCACAGGGTGCCCGACTACCGGACCACCGTCCCCGGCGAGTCCGTCGAGGTCGACCGGGTGGACCGCCCGGTGGCCCCGGGCATCGTCCTCACCTCGTACGGCACCTTCGGCCGGACCGGCTGGACCCGGGTGCACGTCCTCAACGCCGAGCTGCGCGACGCCTCCGTCGGCGTGGACCTGCTCGCCAGGAAGGTGAGCGAGACCCGTACGCCGTCGGCGGCGGCCGGCGCGCAGGGCGCGGTCGCCGCCGTCAACGGGGACTTCTTCGACATCACGGAGACCAACGCCGCCATCGGCCCCGAGATTCAGCACGGTGAGCTGCGCAAGGGCACCGGTACGGCCACGACCGTCGCGACGGTCGGCGCGGACCGGGTCGCGCGCCTGGCCGACCTGCTGGTCGAGGGTACGGTCACGGTGGCCGGCACCAGCCGCCCGCTGGCCGCGCTCAACTCCCCGTCCGTGCCCGTGGACGGGCTGGCCGTCTACACCCCGCTGTGGGGTCCGGGGCCGCGCACCGCGATCCGGGGCGCGGGCCCGTACACCGAGGTCGTCGTCGCCGACGGCGCGGTCACCACGGTCGGCGACCGGCTGACGGACACGGCCGTGCCCGACGGCGGGCTGATCGTCGTCGGCCGCGGGGCGGCCGCCTCGCGGCTCGCCGCCGCCCGCCCCGGCGACGCCGTCACCGTCGCCTTCGCGCCGCGCTCCGACTCCCCCGCCGCGATCCGCATGGCGCTGGGCAGCAACGCCGTACTCGTGCGGGACGGCGAGGCGGTGGACTTCCCGCCCGACGAGGGCTACGACGCGGCCAAGCCGCGTACGGCCATCGGCTGGCTGGACGGCGGGCACCGGCTGCTGCTGGTCGCGATCGACGGCTCGGCGAACTTCTCCGCGGGGCTCGGTTACGACGCCACCGCG
The DNA here is from genome assembly GCF_042732375.1 of Streptomyces sp. NPDC059785. NCBI lineage: Bacteria > Bacillati > Actinomycetota > Actinomycetes > Kitasatosporales > Streptomycetaceae > Streptomyces > Streptomyces sp. NPDC059785. Next base: position 37,793 of record NZ_JBHWHV010000003.1, on the reverse strand, counting down.
GAACTTCTGGTCCGGCTCGGCGCCACCGAGGCGTTCATGCTGGACGGCGGCGGCTCCACCGGCATGGTCGCCCGGCGGCCCGGCGACAGCGCGGTGAGCGTGGTCAACACCCCCTCGGACGGCGGTGAGCGGCCGGTGCCCGACGCGGTCGGCCTGTTCGGCCCGAAGGGCTCGGGCCGGCTGCGGGGTCTCGACGTCCGCACCGCCGCCGACCGGGTGGTCCCCGGTCTCACCACCGACGTCACCGCCGCCGGTCACGACGAGACGTGGTCGCCGGTCGGCACCGGGCAGGACCGGGTCACGTGGTCGGCCCGGCCCGGCTCCCTGGGCCGTACGGACGACGGGGTCTTCCGCGCGGGCCGGCCCGGCATCGGCACCGTGCGGGCCCGTTCGGGCGCCGCGCGCGGCGAGCACGAACTGCGCGTCGTCGGCGCGCTGCACCGGCTCGCGTTCACCGCACGGGCCCTGACCATCGAGCCCGGCGCCACCGCGAAGACCGGCCTGACCGGGTACGACGCCGACGGCTTCGACGCCCCGGTGGCCGCCCGCGACGTCACCTTCGAGTACGACACGTCGGTCATCGGGGTGAGCGTGGGCTCCGACGGCCGGGTCACCGTCACCGGCGTGGCGGAGGCCGACGGCAGGGCCACGGTCCTGACCGCGACCGTGGCCGGCACGTCGGCGCGGCTCGCGGTGACGGTGGGGCTCGCGGACGTGGCGCTGGCGCGGTTCGAGCCGGGCGAGACGTGGACGGCGCTGGCCGCGCGCGGCACCGCCGAGGTCGCGTTCGTCGAGGCGGACGACCGCCCCGGCGCCGAGACGGGCGACCACGCCCTGCGCTTGACGTACGACTTCACCGGGCAGTCCAGCACCTCGGCGGCGTACGCGGTGGCCGGTGCCCCGCTCACGCTGCCCGCCGGCACCAGACGGATCGCCCTGTGGGTCAGAGGCGACGGCCGCGGCCACTGGCTGCGCGCGATGCTGCGCTCCCAGGGCACCACCAACGTGCCGTTCACCTTCACCACCACCGTGGACTGGACGGGCTGGCGCGAGGTGGTCGGCGAGGTCCCCGACGGCTTCTCCGACCCGATCACGCTGCTGCGCCTGTACATCGCGGAGACCTCGCAGACCGACAAGAACGCGGGCGCGCTGGACTTCGACGGGCTCGCCGCCCAGGTCGGGCAGCAGCCGGAGACCACCGAGGCGCCGCTCGCCGACCCGTACGTGGTCGAGCAGGGCCGACTGCCGCGCGGCCGGTGGACGTTCGCGGTCCTGTCCGACCTGCACGTCAGCGCGGCGGCGGGCCTGGACTCCTTCTCCGGCCGGCAGGCGGCCGTCGCGCTGGACCAAGTGGTGGCCAGTGAGCCGGACTTCGTCCTCGTCAACGGCGACTTCGTCGACGACAACAACCCGGCCGACTTCGAACTCGCCGACGGCTTGCTGCGCGATCACGTACCGGACGGTCTGCCGGTGTACTGGACGCCCGGCAACCACGAGGCGGGCCTGTCCGCCACCGGCGGCCTCGACGCCTTCCGCGCCGCCACCGGCCGCCCCAGTCGCCAGGTCTTCGACCACAAGGGCACCCGGTTCATCCTGCTGGACTCGCACACCGGCGACATGCGCACCTCCGACTGGGACCAGGTGCCGCTGCTGCAGTCCGAACTGGCGAAGGCCGCCGCGGACGCGAAGGTCACCGGTGTGGTCGTCTCCTTCCACCATCCGCTGCACGACCCGTCGGGCGCCGGGTCCTCGCAGCTCTCCGACCGGCTCGCGGCCGACCTGGTCAAGCGCTGGCTGGCCGCTTTCCGGGAGGACTCCGGCAAGCCGATCGCCCTGTTCACCGGCCACGCCCACACCGCGTCCGTGACCCGCGCCGACGGTGTCCTGGAGGTGACCACGCCCGCCGTCGGCAAGACCCCGTACAGCTCCCCGGACCAGGGCGGCTTCTTCGGCTGGATGAACGTCGCCGTCGACCCGCGCCCCGCCCGCGTCCGGCGCGGCCTGCCCAGCCCGGACACCCGCGACTGGCTGCGGGCCGAGAGCCGCCCGCTGATCGACACCGTGGAGGTCACCGCCCCCGACCGGCTCGCGACCGGCACCTCCGCCGGGGTCTTCGCGACCGGCATCACCGGCGAGTACGGGCTCCGGTTCCCGCTCCGCTACCCCGCCAGCGTCACCTGGACCGGGTCCGCGGGCCTGGTCGTCACCGACTCGGCCGCCGGGGCCGGGAAGGCCGCCCGTGCCCGCCGCACCCTGGCCGTGCTCGACCTGTCCGCCCACACCCTGACCGCCGTCCGCCCCGGCACGGTCACCCTGACGGTGAGCTCCGGCGACCGGACGGGCACGGCCACCGTGGAACTGACCGGGTGAGGTGACAGCGGCCCGCCGTCCCCCGGCCGGGGGACGGCGGGCCCGCGTCGGTCAGCGGCGCCCTCCCGGCACCGTGAACGTGCCCGGACCGGCGGGAAGCCGCACCGTGTACTGGCTCAGATAGGTATCCAGGTACGGCGAGCGGGCGCCGCCGGTGGCGACGTCGTCGGCCGGATCGTCCAGGGCCAGCCCCAGCCGGGCCCCCGTGACCTCGATGGTCTCGCCCGAGGGTGTGTCGCGCCACGAGCCGGTCTGAATGGAGCCGGTCTCGACGGCGAGCACGTGCCCGGCCGCCAGGGTCCAGTCGGTGGCCTTGAGGTCGACGCCCAGCCGCCCGGAGCGCAGCAGGGAGACCTGCTCGTCGAACATCACGGCGGTGCCGTCCGGGGCGACGTCGTACAGCTTGAGCATGACGTTGCCCTCGCCCCTGGCGGTCAGGGAGATCCGCGGGGTGCCGGTGATCCGCACGTCCCGCTTCACCGGCTTCGACCACACGAAGTAGCTCGACGTGACCTCGCCGGCCCGCTGGCTCTCGGCCTGTTCCCGGGCCAGGCCCTCGGGAGCGGTCCGGTCGGTCCTCGGCGCGTGCTCCATGTCCCACCCGCCGGTCGGCGACGGGTCCTTGAGCGTGGGCGGCGCCGTCCCGCCGGACTCGGCCAGGACGGCGTTCGCCAAGGCTCCGCCGTCGTCGACGTACGAGCCGCCGCCGAGCGGCAGGGTCACGGACTTCTCCACGACCGGCCAGGTCCGCTGGGCGCGCCAGGCGCCGGTGGAGTCCTCGACCGAGTAGGCCGGGTAACGGACCTTCGGTTCGGCGCCCTTGAGGTACTGGTCGTAGAACGAGAGCGTCTCGTCGTACCAGCCCTCGCGGCCCATGGACAGGCGCCCGTCGGGGTAGCGGTCGCCGCCGCGGACGTGCTCCCACTGGCCGAGCCAGCCGCGCTCGACGCCCCGGTGGTTGTCGAGGTACTCCTGCATCTCCTCGGGCTTGGTGTTGTTCTCGATGAAGCCCTGGGTGACGAAGAGCGGGGTGTCACTGCCCCTGGCGAGTTTCGCCAGGTCGCGGGAGGTCCAGTGCTCGTCGTGCTGATCGGCTATTCGGTAGCCGGCCGAGTTCTCGGTGAGGCACTCCGGGTGGGACTCCTCGTAACGGGAGTTGGCCAGGTAGTGCGCGTCGTCGTCGGCCATCTGGCCGGTCGTCGCGATGCCGTTGTAGGCGTCGGCGGTGCCGGTGACGTTGGGACGCGGCACGCCGTTCGAGTAGATGTACTGGTACATGTCCCAGACGGGCTCCTGGGCGACGACGGCCTTCAGGGCGCGCTGGTCCAGGTTGTTGCCGATGAGACCGGTGACGGCGTCGTAGGACTTGCCGTACATGCCGACCGCGCCGGTGGACCACGGCTGCTTCGCGGCCCAGTCGACGGCCGCCTCGACGTCGGCCTGTTCGCCGGGGCCGCCCCAGTCGAGGCAGCCGGTGGAGCCGCCGAAGCCGCGCAGGTCCACCATGACGAAGGCGTAGCCGTGCTCGAACAGGTCGGTGCCCTCGATGAAGTCCTGGAAGCGGGCCGAGGGCCCGGTGTGCGACCAGCCCTCGACGCCCGTCTGCCCGGAGTGCCCGAAGTACGGACCGACCGACAGGATGACGGGCACCCTGGCCTTCTTGGACATGCCCTCGGGCCGCAGGACGTCGGCGTGCAGCTCCGTGCCGGAGCGGTCCGCGGACGGGAAGTAGGCCTGCGTCCAGACCGAGCCCTCGGGGACACGGTCGTTCTGCGCGTGTGTGACGGGGTCGGTCGCGGTGGCGACGGCCGCCCGCCCGGCGGTGCCGGACACCGGCGCCGCGGCGGCGGGGCCGGTGAGCGTTCCGGTCAGCGTGAACGCGGTGAAGAGTGCCGATGCGGCCCAGGCGACCGCGTGACGTCTGTTCACATGCTCCTCCCGGGGTGGTGGGGTACGGGGTGGTGCAGGTGGTGCAGGTGGTGCCAGTGGCGCCGGGCGCGATCCTATGATCTTCCTGAGAAACCGTCACCGCCCCGGGATGTCCGGCGTGTTACCGGTACGCGCCCGGAGTGGTCGTGGACGAGCGGGCGCATCCCCGGCCCCGCCGACGTAGCGGCGCAGCCGGGTGGTGGTGTTGTAGTCGGCGCCGTAACCGCGTAGTACGTGCGGAGCAGGTCGTACTCCTCCGGGCGCTACCGCCGGGCGTCGGCGGACCGCGCGCCGGACACCACCACCGCCCCGGCCCGGAGGGAACCCGACCGTGCCTGAGAAGTCCGCACCCGGCCTCCCGGCCTCCCCCCGGGCCGTCCCGCCGACGAGCCGGCCGCCGCGGCCCGCTGTTCCGCGTCCGACCCACCGGCCCGGGTTACGGGGACCCGCGCTCACACGGCGCCGCCGTGATGTGTGCGGGGTGCGTAACCCCAGATGCTCCCGGCGTGTGACGGGCCGGAAATTCGATCTTCCTACGGTGCTGGTCATGGGCCTGTCCGCCGTCCGCGGCACGGGCCCCGCTCGGGACGGCACACGCACCGCGGGATGAGGTTTCAGGTGGCATCTGGCTCGGAGGGCGGCAGCGTCCGCACGGTCTGCTCGTACTGCGGGGTCGGCTGCGGCATCGTCCTCGACGTCGTACGGGACCCCGTCGACGGCCGGCGCCGCGCGGCCAGGGCGTCCGGGGACAGGGCGCACCCCGCGAACGGCGGCCGGCTGTGCACCAAGGGGGCGACGAGCGCCGACATGATGGCCGCGCCGGGGCGGGCGACGACGGCGCTGGTGCGCGCCGAGCGGGACGCGGAACCGGCCGCGACGGACGTGGACGAGGCCGTGGCGGCGGTCGCCGGGCGGCTGCGGGCGATCCTGGACGAGCACGGGCCCGACGCGCTGTCCTTCTACGTGTCGGGGCAGCTGTCGCTGGAGGCGCAGTACCTGGCGAACAAGCTGGCCAAGGGGTTCGTGCGGACCAGTTGGATCGAGTCGAACTCCCGGCTGTGCATGGCCTCCGCGGGATCCGGCTACAAGCTGTCGCTGGGCGCGGACGGCCCGCCGGGCTCGTACGACGACTTCGACCACGCGGACGTGTTCTTCGTCATCGGCGCCAACATGGCCGACTGCCACCCGATCCTCTTCCTGCGGATGATGGACCGGGTCAAGGCGGGCGCCAAGCTGATCGTCGTCGACCCGCGCCGCACCGCCACCGCCGACAAGGCCGATCTGTTCCTGCGGATCAGGCCCGGCACCGATCTCGCCCTGCTGAACGGACTGCTGCGCCTGCTGGTCGAGAACGGCCACACGGACGACGCGTTCATCGCCGAGTTCACCGAGGGCTGGGCGGAGATGCCCGGCTTCCTCGCGGACTACCCGCCCGACCGGGTCGCGGAGATCACCGGCCTCGCCGAGGACGACCTGCGCCGGGCCGCGCGGTGGATCGGCGAGGCCGGTGAGTGGACGAGCTGCTGGACCATGGGCCTGAACCAGTCCACGCACGGCACCTGGAACACCAATGCCCTGGTCAACCTGCACCTCGCCACCGGCGCCATCTGCCGCCCGGGATCGGGGCCCTTCTCGCTGACCGGCCAGCCCAACGCCATGGGCGGGCGCGAGATGGGCTACATGGGCCCGGGGCTGCCCGGCCAGCGCTCGGTCCTGGACGCCGCCGAGCGCACCTTCGTCGAGGACCTGTGGCACATACCCGAGGGCTCCCTGCGGACGGAGACCGGGCGCGGCACGGTCGAGATGTTCGAGCGGATGGCCGCCGGTGACGTCAAGGCGTGCTGGATCATCTGCACCAACCCGGTCGCCTCGGTCGCCAACCGCAAGACGGTCATCGCCGGGCTGGAGGCCGCCGAACTCGTCGTCGTCCAGGACGTCTTCACCGAGACCGAGACCACCCCGTATGCCGATGCCGTACTGCCCGCGACGCTCTGGGCGGAGTCCGACGGCGTCATGATCAACTCGGAGCGGAACCTCACCCTCGTGCAGGGCGTCGTCGACCCGCCCGGACAGGCGCTCCCCGACTGGGAGCTGATCGCCCGGGTGGCCCGCGCGATGGGCTTCGCCGACGCCTTCACGTACGCCTCCGCCGAGGAGGTCTTCGAGGAGCTGAAGCAGGCGTGGAACCCGAAGACCGGCTGGGACCTGCGCGGGGTGAGCTACGACCGGCTGCGCGGCGCGCCGGTCCAGTGGCCGTCCCCGGCCGCCGACGGCCCGGACCGCAACCCGGTCCGCTACCTCAACGACGGCGTCAGCCAGACCCTCCTGGTCCGCGAGGACGGCAGCCGCCCCCGGCTCGCCTTCCCGACGCCGAGCGGACGCGCCCGGTTCTTCGCGCGTCCGCACCTGCCCCCGGCCGAACTGCCCGACGACGACTACCCGTTCGTCCTCAATACCGGCCGGCTCCAGCACCAGTGGCACACGATGACCAGGACGGGGAAGGTCGCCAAGCTCAACAGGCTCAGCCCCGGGCCCTTCGTGGAGGTTCACCCCGAGGACGCGCGGGCGCTCGGGGTGTGCGAGGGCGACCACCTGGAGGTCGCCTCCCGCCGCGGGCGCGCCGTGCTGCCCGCCGTGGTCACCGACCGGGTCCGCCCCGGCACCTGCTTCGCCCCCTTCCACTGGAACGACCTCTTCGGCGAGTACCTCGGCATCAACGCCGTCACCAACGACGCCGTCGACCCGGTCTCCTTCCAGCCCGAGCTGAAGGTGTGCGCGGTCACGCTGACCAGGACGGCGGCACCGGTCCCGGCGTCGTCGGCACCGGCGGTCCCGGCGGGCGTCTCGCAGCCGACGTCAGTGCTCCCGGCGGACACCCCGCACCCGGCCTCGACGGTCCCGGTGGGCTCGGTGGGCTCGGTGGGCGCCTCGCACCCGGCCCCGGCGGAGCCCTCCGTCCACGCGCTCGCCACGCTCTTCGGTGTCGCCGATCCGGCCCCCGTACCGCTGGCCGAACCCGAGCGCCGGTACCTCTCCGGGTATCTCTCCGGTCTCGCGCTGGCTCCGCCCGCCGGGGGCGTCCCGGTGCTGCCGCCGGACGCGCCCTTCGCCCCGGACAGTGCCCTGTGGGTGGACGGGGTCCTCGCCGGGATGTACTCCCGCACCGCCGCCCCGGCACCGTCCCCCGCGGCCGTGACGGCCGAGACCGCCCCCGTGCCGGCCCGCCCGCTGGTCGTCCTGTGGGCCTCGCAGACCGGCAACGCCGAGGAGTTTGCCGTCGCCGCCGCCGCGCACCTCGCCGAGGCGGGCCGCGCCCCCGAGCTGCTGCCCATGGCTGACACGACCCCGGCCCGGCTCACCCCCGGCACCGACGTCCTCCTCGTCACCAGCACGTTCGGCGACGGCGAGGCGCCCGACAACGGCACCGGCTTCTGGCAGGCGCTGGCGGCCCCGGACGCCGGACGCCTCGACGGCGTCCGGTACGCGGTGCTCGCCCTCGGCGACTCCGCCTACGACGACTTCTGCGGACACGGCCGCCGGCTCGACGAACGCCTCCACGCGCTCGGCGCCACCCGGCTCGTCCCCCGCGCCGACTGCGAACCCGACTTCGAGGGGGCGGCCGGACAGTGGCTCGACCGGGTGGTCACCGCCCTGACCACGGCCGAGGTCCGGCAGCCCGCCGGGGCGTCCCCGGTGCAGGTACCCGGGCCGGGACCGGTACCTGTGGCGGAACCAGTACCGGTACCGGTGGCGGTCCCCGCGCCGCCCGGCTTCACCAGGACGTCACCCTTCGCCACCCTCCTCATCGGCAACCGGCTGCTGAGCCTGCCCGGTTCGCAGAAGGAGGTGCGGGAGTTCACCTTCGACACCCGCGACGGCGAACTCGCCTACGAGGCCGGTGACGCCCTCGGTGTCTGGCCGGCCAACGGGGCCGGGCTCGTCGCCGAATGGCTGGCCCTCACCGGACTCGGTCCCGGCGAGCCCGTCGACCCCGGCGACGGCGTGCCCGTCCCCCTCGAAGAAGCCCTCCGCACCCGCCTGGACATCTCGCGGATCACCACCGGGCTGCTCAAATTCGTGGCGGAGCGCACCGGCGGCCACGACCTGAAGCGACTGCTGCGCCCCGACAACAAGGACGAGCTGGCCAAGTGGAGCTGGGGCCGCCAGGCCGCCGACGTCGTCGCCGCGTACCCCGTCCGGGCCTCGGCGGCGGAGTGGGCCGGGGTCCTCCCGCGGCTCCAGCCCCGCCTGTACTCCATCTCCTCCAGCCCGCTCGCGCACCCCGGCGAGGTCCGCCTCACCGTCTCCGTCGTCCGCTGGACCAACGACCTCGGCCGGGACCGCAAGGGCGTGTGCTCGACCTACCTCGCCGACTGCGCGGACGACGGTCCGGTGCAGGTCTTCGTGCAGCGCTCACCGCACTTCCGGCCGCCCGCCGACCCCGCCACCCCGATGATCATGGTCGGGCCCGGTACCGGTGTGGCGCCCTTCGTCGGCTTCCTTCAGGACCGCCGGGCCCGTGGCCACACCGGTCCCAACTGGCTGTTCTTCGGCGAGCAGCGCGAGGCCACCGACTTCTACCACCGTGAGGCCCTGGAGGCCCACCGGGCGTCGGGCCACCTCACCCGTCTCGACCTCGCCTTCTCCCGCGACCAGCGGAACAAGGTCTATGTGCAGGACCGGATGCGGGAGAACGGCGCCCGGCTGTGGCAGTGGCTCAGCGGCGGCGCCCACTTCTACGTGTGCGGCGACGCGGGCCGGATGGCCAAGGACGTCGACCGGGCCCTCAGGGACGTGGTCGCCCTGCACGGCGGCATGGAACCCGACGAGGCGGCCGCCCACGTCAGGCGCCTGGCCGCGGACAAGCGGTACGTCCGCGACGTGTACTGACGTGCGGTGCCGCGTACTGATCCGCGCTGCCGTGCGGTGACGTGCACCCGCCGGTGCCGGGCCGACGCGCAGCCCGGTGCCAGGCCGCCGCACGGCCATACCAAGGGCGTACGCGTCCGACAAGGCCGGTCGGCGAAGACCGCTCCATCGGAGGGCTGTGAACATCACGGGCCTGCACCACGGGGACCAGTTGGGTCCAAGCGTTCGGTGACAGGCTCTGTGAAGGGAGCACCCCCATGCGTCGACTGCGCGTCCCCTTCGTCACGCTGGCAGCCGCAGCCATGGTCGCCATCGGTGTCGGCAGCGTCCCGGCCCATGCGAGCACCGGCAAGGTCTACGTCTTCGGGACCGAGCTGGAGCAGGTGACCACGTACGAGAACCCCAGCGGCTGCGTCAAGCTGCCGCCCACCGCCCATGTGCTGATCAATGAGACCGACGCGCCGGTGCAGATCTACGGCGATCCCTTCTGCATGACCCCCAGTCTGAGCGTGCAGCCCGGCTACGGCTCGCACGTGGCGAGCGGCAGCGGCAGCTTCTCCGCCGGATGATGACCGATCTCGTTGTCGTCGGACTGGGGCACGTCGGACTGCCGCTGGCCGCCCGGGCCTGTGCGGTGGGGATGACCACCGCCGGGTACGACACGGACGGTGCCGTGGTGGACGGTCTGCGCGCCGGGCGGTCGCACATCGGCGACGTCCGCGACGCCCAGCTCGCCGCGATGCTGACGGCCGGATTCCGGGCCGGCCGCGATCCCGCGGTGCTCGGCCGGGCCGGCACGGTGGTGATCTGCGTGCCGACCGGACTGACCGCCGACGGGGCCCCCGATCTGTCGGCGGTCCGGGCGGCCGCCGTCGACGTGGCCGCTCATCTGCGGCCCGGCACGCTGGTGGTGCTGGAGTCGACCAGCCGTCCCGGCACCACGCAGGAGGTCGTGCGCCCCGTGCTGGAGCGCGGCAGCGGACTGCGGGCCGGCGAGGACTTCTACCTCGCCTACTCCCCCGAACGGATCGACCCGGGCAACCCGTCGTTCGGTCTCTCCAACACCCCCAAGGTGATCGGCGGTTGCACGCCGCTGTGCGCCAAGTACGCCACCGCCTTCTACGGCCGCCTGGTGGACACCCTGGTGGTGGCCAGGGGCACCCGCGAGGCCGAGATGGCCAAGCTGCTGGAGAACACCTACCGCTACGTGAACATCGCGCTGGTCAACGAGATCGCGCTGTGCTGCGACGCGCTCGGCATCGACGTCCGGGACGTGCTGCACTGCGCCGCGACCAAGCCCTTCGGCTACGCGCCGTTCCGTCCCGGCGCGGGGGTGGGCGGCCACTGCATCCCCGTCGATCCGCACCATCTGGCCGCGAGCGCCGACGCGGCGGGCCGTCCGCTGCGACTGGTCTCGGCCGCCCGTACAGTGCTGGACCGCCTGCCCCGCCATGTGACCGAACGGGCCGCCGCACTCCTCACCGGGCTGGGCAAACCCGTGGCGGGGGCGGAGATCCTGCTCCTGGGCGCGGCCTACAAGCCCGGGTCCGCGGACGTCCGGCACTCCCCCGCCGTCCCGGTGGTACGCGACCTGCGCGAGCGCGGGGCGCGGGTGCTCTACCACGACCCCTACGTACCGGAGTTCACCGTCGACGGAACGCCGGTACCGCGGGCGCCCGAGCTCCCCCGGGCCCTCGCGGACGCCGGCCTCGCCATCCTGCTCCAGGACCACACCTGTTACGGCGCACCGCTGATGGCGCGTGCCCCGTGCCCGGTGCTCGACACGCTCGGCCGGTTCTCCGGGCCCCGGATCACCCAGCTCCACCGGTGTTGAAAAGCCTCCTCGACGGTTTCAAGAGCGAAAACCCCAAAAGCTAAATCCGAAAAAGAAATCAGGAAAAGAAAGAAGGAGTGGAAGCAAATGACGACTGCAACCGCCAACGCGCGGCTCCAGAAGCGCTTCGAGAAGTGGGACACCGACGGCAGCGGCTCCCTCGAGGCGTCCGACTTCGAGGGCGAGGCCGCGAAGATCGCCGGCAACTTCGACAAGGACCCCCGGTCCCCCGAGGTGCGAGCGCTGAACGACGCCTTCCAGGGCCTGTTCGCGCACCTCGCCCAGGAGGCCGGGGTGCCCGCGGACGGCTCCCTCTCGCAGGACGACTTCCTGCGCGTCACCGGGGACCTGATCTTCTCCAAGGGCGAGGCCGACTTCAACCGCGCTCTCGGCCCGGTGATCGAGGCGCTGATCGGCCTGTGCGACAAGAACTCCGACGGGCTGATCAACGGCGAGGAGTTCGCGGCCTGGCTGACCGGCGTCGGGGTGGACTCGGGCCAGGCGCAGCAGCTCTTCGAGCAGGTGGACAGCGACGGCAACGGTGAGCTGTCCCAGGACGAGCTGCTCGCCGCGGTCCGCGAGTACCACTACGGCCGCCTGGACGTGGAACTCCTGGGCTGACCCGTAGGACACGCAGGGCGCGTAGGGCACACCGCGGCCGGTGGTTCCCGCCTCGTGCGGCGGAGCCACCGGCCGTACGCGGTGCGCGGTGCGCGGTACGTCGTACGCCGGGCTGCGGGCGGGTCAGGCCGGGGTTCGCGGCGGCCCGTACGGCGGCAGCAGCGGGGAGGCGGTGAAGGCGACGGACAGCTCCGGGCGCAGGCTGAGGCTGCGGCCGGTCGGCAGGCCCGCGGTGACGACGAGGATGTTGTAGTGGTTGGGGAAGTGGCAGGCGTCGAAGCCCAGCACCGTGCCGACGAGCGTGCCGCCGATCCAGCAGCCGTCGCCCCGGTCGATGACGCCCGCGCGGGTAAGCTCGGCGAAGCCGAGGAAGCCCACCCGGTCGATGCGGGTTCCCGGTACGGCGCCGTCCTGGTCGGTGGCGACCAGCTCGTGCAGCTCGCCGCGCCGCACACAACGGCTCGTGTACGGCTCCAGGGTCATGCCGCGGTCGGTGCGGCTGTGCAGCAGCACCTTGACCAGCGCGCCCCGCACCTCGCGCTTCGCCCCGTCCTCACCGGGACCGCTCATCGTCCCTCCCGCGTCCGCGCCGCCGTTCTCGGGTGCTCCCCCGCGCTCGGCTGCTCCCCCGTACTCGGGTGCTCCCCCGCGCTCGGCTGCTCCGCCGCACTCGGGTGCTCCGCCGTGCTCCGCTCCCGGTCGTACGCCGCGTGCACGAGTTCCAGTGCGGCCAGGCCGCCGCCCGCTCCGGCCGTGGCTCCCGCGTCGAGTGCCGCGGCGAAGGCGTCCAGGACACCGGCGTACTCGTGCCACAGGGACGCCTTGAAGCCGGGGTGCCCGGCGAGCAGGTCCGCCGTCAGGACGGTGCCGTCCGCCAGCCGCAGCCACAGGTCCTTGCGCTCCCCCGGATACGACCAGTCCAGCTCGACGCGGGCCGTGCCGCCGGCCACCGTGGAGCGCAGCGCGACCACCGCCCGCCGGTCGGTGCCGTGCGCGTCGCGGACGACCTCGGCGGAGGTCACCTCCACCTCGCCGAGCAAGTACCGCACCAGGTCGAAGGCGTTGGGCCCGTTGTCGGCGACGCAGCCGCCGCCGCACCGCAGCGGATCGAGGTACCAGGTGTCGCCGCCGATGTGGTCCTCGATGCGCTCCAGATAGCGGACCCGCAGCGCGGCGATCGGCGCCCGGTCCCTGAGCGCGCGCCGCAGGGCGCGCGCCCGGTCGTTGTGGCGGCGGTGGAAGGCGGTGAACAGCACCGTGCCTCGGTCCCGGGCCAGCCGGTCGAGTGCGCGTGCCTCGGCCAGGTCGGTGGCCAGCGGCTTCTCGACGCACACGGGCACTCCGGCCAGCAGGGCGTCCCGGCAGACCGGAGCGTGCAGGTCGTTGGGCACGGTGACCACGACGGCGTCCAGGCCCGGGTGGGCGAGCAGCGCGCGGTGATCGGCGTAGCAGACGACCCGCCCCTGGTACGGGGTCCGCGCGGCCTCGCGTACGTCGCACACCGCGACCTGCTCCCATCCGGGCAGCCGGTCGATCGCGGCGAGATGGAACCGGGAGATCGCCCCGAGCCCGACGACTCCGACGCGACGCGGCGGGCGGCGGGTCACGCCGCGCCTTCCCTGACAGCGGCGGGTTCGACGACAGGCGGTTCGGGGGCAGACGGCTCGACGGCGGCGGGTTCGGCAACCTCGGGCCCGGCGGACGCGGGTTCGGCAGGTGCGGGTTCCACGGGCGCGGGTTCGGCAGCCGCAGGCTCGGCGGCCGTCGGGTCCTGGGCGGGCAGGTCCAGTCCCAGATCCACCAGTTCCGCGTGCACGGCTGCCTCCAGCGGGATGCCCGTGCGCCGCCGTGTCCGTGCCCGTTCGGCCTCCCACCAGCCCGGATAGCGCACGGGGGTGTGCGGGTCGAGGGGCGGGCAGTCCAGCAGGGTGCGGAAGACGTCCCGCGCCGCGCCGGTGAAGTCCCCTTCCGGGCGCAGCGTTTCGGGGGCGATGGCCAGCAGCAGGAAGCCGATGTCGTCGTCGCGGCCGTGCGGCCGTCCGTCGCCGGTCAGGGCCGCCGGGGCCGGTCCCACGGCCGCGCCCGGCAGTACCGCGGCGAGCAGTTCGACGACCAGGCCGAGCCCGAAGCCCTTGTACGCGCCGGTGTCCGGGTCGCCGCCGAGCCAGCGCAGATACGCGGTGCCCCGGTCGAAGGCGGCCGGGTCGGTCACGGGTCGGCCGGCCGCGTCCTCCAGCCAGCCTTCCGGGAGGCGTTCGCCACGGCGGGCGGCGGTGCGGATCCGTCCGGTGGGCACCGTGGTGGTGCTCATGTCCAGGACGAAGGGGTGGCCGTCGAGGGCGGGCGCGGCGACGCCGAGCGGGTTGGTGCCGAGCAGGGGGAGCGCGCCGTGCGGCGGGCGGGCGATGCGCTGGCCGCCGCAGTTGCTCGCCACGAGCCCGATCATGCCGTGGGCCGCGGCGCGCACGGCGTGGAAGCCGGCGCAGCCGAAGTGTGTGGCGCCGCGCACCACTACGAGACCGATACCGTGGCGGCGGGCCCGTTCCACCGCGTCGTCCATGGCCTCGGCCGCCGCCCACAGGCCCAGCGCGCGCCGGGCGTCGACGACGGCGCAGGCACCCAGGTCGACGACCGTACGGGGAACGGCGGCGGGGTCGACGCGCCCCTCGGTGAGCAGCGGCAGGTAGAGGCGGGTCAGGTTGGCCACGCCGTGCGAGGCGGGCCCGGTCAGGTCCCCGTGGCACAGCGCGTGCGCGGCGAGAGCCGCGCGACCGGGCGGAATGCCGTACCCGGCGAAGAGCCCGGCGACGGCACCCACCAGCCGCTCGTGATCGACGACCACGGACGCCGGGGACGCGGAAACGGACGATGCGGGGGCGGAAGCGGTGACGGGAGTGGGTACGGAAGCGGGGACGGAAGTACGGGCAGGCGGCGTCATACGGCGCTCCCTCGGTCGGCTGATCGGGCTGATCGGGCTGATCGGGCGGCGAAGACGGTCAGCAGGCGCGCCACCACGTCCGCGAACGCCTCCAGATCCGCGAGGTCCGCGAACTCCCCCGCCGCGTGGGCACGGTTGTCGTCCAGGCGGCCGGGGCCGAGGACCACGGTGGAGGCGTCGGGCAGGCCGTCTGCCCAGATGGCGTCGCAGGTGAAGGCGGGCTCGTCGTCGGGCCAGCGGGGCGCGCCCGCCGCGTGCAGCAGGGACTCGGCCCACGGGTCGCTGCCCGCGGCCAGGCACGGCAGTCCGCGTTTGTCCCACTCCAGGCGGGTGACGGCGGCCGCGTCGGCGGCGGTACGGGCGAAGTGGGCGCTGTCCGCGAAGCGTTGGGTGAAGGCGCGCAGTCCGTCGGCCAGGGCCTCGGTGACCGCGCGTTCCAGGGCGGCGCCCTGCCAGGCGGTGGCGTAGGAGAGGTTGAGCAGCAGACTGCCCTGCCCGTAGACGCGGTTGTGCAGATGCCCGGTGTGCAGGCCGGCCACGCAGACCCGGCCGTCCGCCGTCCGCCCGTCGAGCGCGGCGGCCAGGTGCTGGGCGAGGAAGCCGAGTACGACGCTGGCGTTGTGGCCGTGTTCCGGGCGGTCGTCGACGGCGTCCTCGCCGCGGACGGTGATCCGGGCGGTCATCGACGCGGTGGCGCGGGGCAGCCAGCGCAGCCCGGTCGGTTCGCAGAAGACGTTCAGGCGGCCGGTGAACCCGGCCTCGATCAGCGGCCGGGTGCCGTAGACGCCCATCGCGCCGCCTTCCTCGCCGCCGACCGCCTGCACGAGCACGGCGACGCGGCGGCCGAGGTCCCGGCAGGCGGCGCGCGCGGCACGGACACCGGCGAGCAGGGCGACCGCCGGACCCTTGGCGTCGATCGCGCCGCGCCCGGTGAACCGCGTCCCGTCGAAGCCGACCGGCTCCGCGCCCGCCACCGTGTCCAGGTGGACGTTGAACATCACGGTCGGGACGCGCGGCAGATCCGGGCCGAGGCGCAGCACCAGACCGGGCTGGCGCGCCAGGAATCCGGGGTCGGCCGCGGCGCGCCGCCGTACCACCGCGGGTACGTCGGCGCGGTGCAGTACGTCCTCCGGCGGGGCGGCGTGGTGCACGACTTTGAAGCCGGCCGCGCGGGCAGCACGCGCGTAGGCGCGCTGCGCCCGCCGGAGTCCGTCGCGTCGGCACCGTCCTGGGCCCACGGTCGCGGGCCACCGCCGGTCGTGGCCGGGGCCGGGGCCGGGGCCGGGGCCGGGGCCGGGGCCGGGGCCGGGGCCGGGGCCGGGGCCGGGGCCGGGGCCCGTCTCCAGCGGTGCCACGGTGGGGATACGGAGCAGACGCAGCAGCAGCGCCCGGTCGCCGGGGCCGAACAGGGGCCGACGGCCCGTCACCGGGCGGCCCCGGTGGGCGCCGGGGCCGGCTCGTCCGCGTCGAGCAGGGCGCGCAGCCGCTGCCCGGCGCGGACGAACAGGTCCGCCGCGCCGCCGGTCGCGCGCAGCCCTTCGTGCGGGCGTACGGCCAGGTGCGGCTCCAGGCTGAACGCGCCCGCGTAGCCGGAGTCCAGCAGCAGCCGCAGGCAGTCGGCCACCCGCGCCCGCCCGTCGCCGGGCAGCGTGTACGTCACCTCGCCGGCCTCCGCGATCCCGTCCTTGACGTGCACGTGCGCCACGTACGGCGCGATCCGGCGCAGCAGGCCGCGGGCGTCGTAGCCATGCGCGAGGCCGTTGCCGGTGTCGAACAGCAGCCGCAGCGCCGGGGAGCCGGTCTCGCGCACCAGGCGCAGCATCCGGCCGGGGTCGGCGCCGGCCCAGCCCGCGCAGTTCTCGTGCAGCAGGGTGAGACCGGCGCGTTCCGCGCGGGCGGTCAGGCGGGCGACGCGGTCGACGGCCCGGTGTCCCCAATCGGCCTCGGGAAGACCGTCGTTGGGGTACGACATGACGCGGATGTACCGGCAGTCGAGCCGGGCGCACTGGTCGGTGAGGGTGTCCAGTTCGGCCAGGTCGGCGGCGAACGACGCGGTGATCGGGCGGGCCCAGTTGCCGATGCGGGAGGCCAGGGCGACGGTGCGGACGCCCGCCGCGCGGAGCCGCCCCGCGATCTCCCGGACCCGGTCCTGGCCGAGGTCGGACATCGGGACGCCGTCGACGGTGCGCAGTTCGAGCCCTGGCCAGCCGAGCCGGCCGAGCGCGGCGAGCTGGCCGGTCAGACCGGTGGCGGCCTCGTCACCGATCCCGGCCAGCCGCTGGACGGGGAAGGCGGCGGGCCTCGGTCCGCTGGGTTCAGCCGGCATGGGCGTCCCTCCGTGTCTGCGGGCCCGGCGACCGGGCGCGGTCGGTGGCGTGGCAGTGGTCCTTGGCGTCGCACAGCAGACGCACCACGGCGCAGTGCCGGCCGATGTCGGCGCGCGGGCCGTCGGCGAAGTCGCGGTAGGCGCGGTGCAGGAAGGCCGTCAGCGCGTCGTCGCGGAAGATCTGGCGGGCGGGCCGGTCGCCGGTGATCACGAGCTGGGCGTGGTCGTCGTGCTCGCTGAGCGGGTAGTGGCCGGTGGCCGTGCCGTGCGTGAAGTGCAGGGTGATGGAGCGCTGCCGTACGGGCGAATCGAGGTCGGAGACGATCTCGCTGCGGACGCCCGAGTGGTGACGGAGTGTCAGGCCCGCGCCGCCGAGCCGGGGCAGCACCAGGTCGCCGCAGTGCAGGTCGTGCCAGTGGGCGTCGACGAGTTCGGCGGGTCCGGCGAGGTCGAGGAGCACACCCAGCGCGTGCGGTATCTCGACGTCGAAGGCCGTGGGATGGCCGGCGTCGGTCAGGGACCGGGTGAAGCGGGGTTTGTGCTGGGTCGCGCTGATCGCCGTCAGCTCGCCGAGCGTGCGCTGCCGGACCAGCCCGCGCAGCCGGCCGGTGAGCTCCGCGTCCAGCCAGTGGGAGACCACGCGCAGGTCGAGCTGGTGGCGGTGGCACAGCCGGACGATCTCCTCGAGGTCGGCGCGCCCGGCCGCGAGCGGCTTCTCGACCAGCAGTTTGTCGAAGCCGTACAGGGCGAGTTCGGTCAGCACGGCGGTGCGGGCCGGCGGCGGGGTGCACACGTGCACCACGGTGGCCGCGGGGCTGACCAGACGGCGGGCCTCGGCCATGGTGCGGGTGACCCGCACGCCGGGCAGCCGCCGCCCGGCCTCGGCGCGCGGATCGCAGGCGACCGGCGGCACCGCGCACAGCGGTCCGTCCGGTGCGCGGGCGAGCCTCGCGAGCGCCTGGAGGTGAAGTCCCCTTCCGGAGCGGCCCAGTCCGACGATCAGAGGCTGCAGCATCGTCCCTCCCCACGCGGCGGACCGCCGTGCGGCCCGGCGGTCGAATCGCGCCCGGTGAGCGACTGTAGGCGCGGGCGCGGAAGCGGCGTCAATGCCGCAGAGCGAATGACGACCGCAAAGGATGAGGGCGGTAACCGTTACGAGTGAAATAGCCTGAGGCCCACTGACGCGCCTTTCTTCAGAGCGTATTTTTCTGTGGTATTGGAAATTCCGCCGACGCATGCAGGGGTGTGGTGGCATTGTCCGTCGACAACGACCTCGCGGCCGATCGCGGTGCGGCAGATTCCGGCGACAGCGGCGGCGAGCGCGTGCGGGACCAGGAGGTGTCCGTCCCGTTCTTCTCCCAGGCGGCGACCTTCGCGCGGCTGTGGCCGCTGATCGAGGCACGGGTGCATCGGGTCTTCGACCACGGAAAGTTCTCGCACGGGGCGCAAGTAGCCGAGCTGGAGCGGGAGCTGGCCGCTTATACGGGCGCGGGGCGGGTCGTCGCGGTCAACAGCGGCACGGACGCGCTGGTGCTGCTGCTGCGCGCGTGCGGACTGCGCCCCGGGGACGAGGTGCTGGTGCCCGCGTACTCCTTCATCGCCACCGCCAGCAGTGTCGTCCTCGCGGGCGGGCGGCCGCGCTTCGTCGACGTCGACCCCGTCACGTACGCCATGGACGCGGACGCGCTCGCCGCGGCCGTCACCCCGGACAGCCGGTTCGTGCTGCCCGCCCATCTGTTCTCCCGGATGGCCGACATGGACGCCCTGTCCGCCGTCGCCGCCCGGCACGGCCTCGCGCTCGTCGAGGACAGCGCGGAGGCGATCGGCATGCGGCAGGGCGGGCTCCACGCCGGGCTGCACGGCAGGGGCGGCGTGCTGTCCTTCTTCCCCAGCAAGACCCTCGGCGCGCTGGGCGACGCGGGCGCCGTGCTCACCGACGACCCGCTGGTGGCCGAGCGGGTCGCCGCGCTGCGGCACCACGGCCGGCCGGGCCGGACGCTGGACAACTTCCCCGCGATCTCCACCTCCAGCGCCCTGCCCGGCGTCAACAGCAAGACGGACGACCTCCAGGCCGCCGTCCTGCTGGCCAAACTCACCTGCCTGGACCGGGACATCGACCGCCGCGCCGCCCTCGGCGCGGCCTACCACCGGCGGCTCATCGGCGTCCCCGGCGTCACCCGGCTGCCCCACGTACCCACCCGCGGCCCGGACCGCGCCGACGTGCTGTACGTGTACCTGATCGAGGCCGAGCGGCGCGACGCCCTCGCGGCGCACCTCGCCCGGCGCGGCATCGGCACCGAGGTCTACTACCCCGTGCCGCTGCCCCACCAGCCCGCCTTCGCCGGACTCGGCCACCGCGCGGGCGACTTCCCGCACGCCGAGGCCGCCGCCCGGCGCGCGCTGGCCCTGCCCCTGTACCCGGATCTGACGGTCGCTCAGGTCGACCGGGTCTGCGCGGAGATCCGCGCCTTCTACGCCGGCGGGCCGCGGTGACCGCGCCGCGGCCGCCGCGCCCGGCCGTCCCCTTCTTCCCGCCCGACTTGTTCGCGGCCGACCGCGCGCTCATGCTCGACCTGCTGCGGCGCATCGGCGGCGCCCCTGAGCAGCGCTTCATCCTCGGCGAGCACACCCGCGCCCTCGAACTGCGCCTGCGCCTGCTGTACGGGGCGGAGGACGTGGTCGCCTGCGGCAGCGGCACCTCCGCCCTCACCCTGGTACTGACGGCGATGGGCGTGGGGGCGGGCGACGAGGTGGTGGTGCCCGCCCTCGGCTGCGCGCCGCCGGCCGCCTGCGTGGCCAACCTGGGCGCCGTCCCGGTCTTCGCCGACGTCGACCCGCACCGGATGGTCGCCGACCCCGACGAGGTGGAGCGCCGGATCACCGGCCGCACCGCGGCAATCATGCCGGCGCATCTGTTCTCGGTCATGGCGGACATGCCGCGCTTCACCGAGCTGGCGCGGCGGCGCGGTGTGCGGCTGGTGGAGGACTCGGCGGTCGCGCAGGGCGCCGTGCTGCACGGGCGGCCCGCGGGGCTGTGGGGCGAGGCCGGGGTCTTCTCCTTCGTCCAGGTGAAGTCGTTCGGGATGCCGGGCGAGGGCGGCGTGGTGGTGACCCGGGACGCGGAGCTCGGGCGGCGGGTGCGGATGCTGCGCAACCACGGGCAGGACGGCGAGCGGCGGTTCGTGCACCATGTCGTCGGCCACAACAGCCGGTTCGACGAGATCCAGGCGGCCTTCCAGTGCCACCGGCTGGCCGGGCTCGCCGCCCGGCTGCGGCGCCGGTCCGCCATCGCCGCGTACTACACCGACCATCTCGCGCCGCTCGCCGAGCACGGCATCCTCACCCCGCCGCCGGGCCGTGAGGGCCGCTGCCACTACGTGTACACGCTGCTGGCGGAGCGCCGCGACGAGCTGGCCCGGCACCTGCGCGAGCGCGGTGTCGACAGCCACGTGTACTACCCGCGCCCGCTGCCCCACCAGCCGGCCTTCGCCCCGTACACCGCGCCGGACGACCGGTGGCCGCACGCCGAGCGGGCCGCCCGGCGCATGCTCTCCCTGCCCCTGCACCCGGAGCTGACGGACAGACAGGTCGCGCACATCGCCGCCGCCGTGC
This sequence comes from Streptomyces sp. NPDC059785, assembly GCF_042732375.1. NCBI lineage: Bacteria > Bacillati > Actinomycetota > Actinomycetes > Kitasatosporales > Streptomycetaceae > Streptomyces > Streptomyces sp. NPDC059785. The sequence continues at coordinate 17,294 of NZ_JBHWHV010000003.1, read as the reverse complement.
GGGCCTTCGTCCTCTCCTGACCCGCGCGGCCCCCGACGTCTCGTACTGCCACCGACCGGACCCCCACCCGAGGGAAGGCAGCCCCCCATGACCGACCACGCACCCTCCGTCCCCCGCACCGTCCCCCCGGCCCGCCCCGAGGGCAAGGCGCGCAGTTACGCCCGGCTGGGCAAGCTCGACGTGTACGACTACTACCTCAGCATGGCCGTGGTGGTCTCCGCGGTGGCGCTGCCCGCCGGGCGGTCGGCACCGGCCGCCCCGGCGCTGGCCGCGTTCCTGCTCGGCGAGGTCTTCGTGGTCATGGCCATGGTCGCCCTGGACGACGTGACCGGCTTCCGCGACGGCAGCGACGCCCGCAACTACGGGCCCGACCACCCGCGCCGCAAGAGGCTGCGCAAACCGCTGGTCGCGGGCACCCTCACGCTGCGCGAGGCGCTCGGCTTCGGCTACGCCACGGCCGCCGTCGGCGCCGTGCTGTGGGGCCTGGCCGTCGTCCTCGCGCCGCACCGCCCGCTGTGGGCCGTACTGCTGGCCGCGGTGACGTTCGTCGTCGCGCTCCAGTACTCCTACGGCCTCAGGATCAGCTACCGCGGGTTCCAGGAGGTGTTCCTCGCGGGGCTCGGCGCGGCCCTGGTGATCACACCGTACGGCCTGGCCACCGGCGCCTGCTCCGGGTTCGTGCTGGTGCAGGGCGTGCTCTTCGGGTGCGGGCCGCTGCTGTTCGGGGTCTACTCCAACACCAACGACGTCGACGGGGACCGCGCCGCCGGGCGGCTGACCGTGGCCTCGCTGGCCACCCCCCGGGGCAACGCCCGCTTCGTGCTCGCCCTGTCGGCCGCGGAGTTCCTGCTCGGCGCGGCCGCCTCGGTGACGGGGCTCGCGCCGTGGTGGTTCGTGCTGTGGATGGCACCGGTGACCGTGCTGCGCGCCCGGCAGTACCGCACCGGCTTCCGGCAGGGCGACATCATGCGGGCCCGCAGGCTCGGCTTCACCGTGCACCGGGTGTCCACCGCCCTGCTCATCGGCGCGAACCTGCTGACCGCCGTCCTGGACCGCGCACCGGGAGGCACCGCATGAGCCCGCGCCTCGACGTGGCCGTGGTCGGCGCCGGCGTCGCCGGACTGACCACGGCGCACGAACTGCGCCGCGCCGGCCTCACGGTGCGCGTCTACGAGGAACAGCCGCACGTCGGCGGCCGGATGCACAGCTTCCGGTACGACGGCTACACCATCGACACCGGCGCCGAGCAGATCTCGCCGCACGGCTACCGCGCCACCTGGCAGCTGCTGCACCGGCTCGGAGTGCGGCGCGCCGACGTGCCGCGCATCGGCGCCCCCCTCGCCACCTGGCGCGACGGCCGGGCCCACCCCGGGGTCGCGGACCGCCGCGCGGTGCTGACCGGCGCCGGGCTGTCCCCGCGCGCCCGCGTCGACCTGGCCAGGATGCTGGCCTGGAGCGCGCGCCGCCGCGCCGGCTTCGACGACGACCACCCCGAACGCAGCCCGCTGGGCACCGCCACGGTCGCCGAGTTCGCCGCCCGCTACCACCGGGACGTGCACGACTATCTGCTGCAACCGCTGTGCGGCAGCTTCTTCGGCTGGGACACCGCACGCTCCACCGCCGCCCCGCTGATCGGCCTGCTGCTCGCGGTGGGCCCCGCCGCGGACTGGCGTACCTACCGCGACGGGATGGACCTGCTCGCCCGCCGGCTGGCCAGCGGGCTCGACGTGGTCACCGGGCGTGCCGTGCACCAGGTCACCACCGGCCGCGGCGGCGCGCGCCTGCACCTGGACGACGGGTCCGTCACCGCGCGGGCCGCCGTGCTCGCCGTGCCCGCCCCGGTCGCCGCCCGGCTGTACGCCACGCCCGTCACGGAGGCGGCCGCCTACCTGTCGGCCTGCACCTTCACCCCCGCCCTCAAGGTGAGCTGTCTGCTCGACCGGCCGCTCGCCCCGGCCGGCGACCGCAGGCCGTACGTGCTGCTCACCCCGCGGGCCGAGGACCAGGTGCTGTCCTGCGTCATCGCCGACCACGTCAAACACCCGTCGCGGGCGCCGGCCGGCAAGGGCCTGCTGACGCTGATGGCCGACGCCGCGACCATCCCGGACCTGCTGCGCTCGCCGCACGCCGAGGTCGTCGACCGGCTCACCACGGCGGCCCTGCGGTACGTGCCGGGGCTGCGCACGGCCGGGCGCGAGTACTTCGTGCACGCCTACACGCACGGCCTGCCCGAGGCGACCCCCAAGGCGCTGCGGCTGCGGTCCCGGTTCATGGCGCGCGGTACGGGCCCGGTGGAGTACGCCGGTGACTGGGTGATGCTGCGGCCCTCCAGCGAGGGCGCGGTGCGCTCCGGCGCGCTGGCCGCCTCCCGGGTGCTGGCCCGGCTGGCCGGCTCCCCCGGCCGGCCCGCCCGGCCGATCGAGGAGCTGACCCTGTGAAACCGCATGACATGGGCGTGCTGTTCGACCAGTGCGCCGAGCGCGGCGCCTCGACCCGGTTCCACCTGGACCGGCCCTTCGACCTCGGTCCGGGTACCCGCACGGAGTACAGCGTCGCCCAACTCGCCGTGCTGGTGCGGGACTTCGCGGGACGCCTGGCCGCCGCCGGGGCGGGGCCCGGCGACCGGGTGGCGATCGTCAAGGACAACCACTGGGACTACGACCTGCTGGCCTGTGCCGCCGTACGGATCGGCGCGGTGCCCGCGCAGCTCTCCGCGCATCTGCCGCCCGACGTCCTCGCCGTGCTCCTCGGCCGGCTTCGGCCCGCACTGCTGGTGACCACCCGCGCCCTCCTGGAGAACGGCCGCCGCGCCGGCCACGATCCGGCGGGCCTCGCGAATGCCGTCCTGGCCCTCGACGGCCCGGCGCCCGGCGCCCTCGGCCCGGACGACGTCCGCGGCCACGACGCGCCCGCGCCGAGGAGCCGCCACGACGACGACCCGCTGGTCATCCACCACACCTCGGGCACCACCGGCGCCCCGAAACTGGTGGCGCACTCCACCCGCACCATCATCGGCAAACTGGCCCGCTTCGAGGCCGTGCGCTATCCCCGGATCGGGCTGCGCCGCGACGACGTCCTGGCCAACGCCAGCGCCTTCGCGCACGGCAGGACCTTCTGCTGGACGGCCAGTGTGCTGTGCCTGGACCCACGCTCCGTGACCATTCTCAGCCGCCCCGACCCCGACCTCAGCGACCCGCTGCTGCGCGCCCGGCCGCCGACCGTCGTCGAGGCGCTGCCCGCCGCCTACGTACGGCTGCGGCCGCTGACCCGCCGCCTGGATCACGCCTTCCGCGACGTACGGCTGTTCATCAGCACCTACGACGCCGTGCACCCGCCCGTCCTGCGCGCCTACCTGGAGGCCAGCACGCGGCGCGGGGCGCTGTGGATGCAGGGCTGGGGGCAGACCGAGACCGGGCCGCTGACCTTACGTTTCCACACCCGCCGGTCGGTGCGCCCGGCCGGTACCGGGTCCGGGGCACGCAATCTGGGGCGGCCCGTCCCGGTCAGGACCCGGCTGCGGGTGGTCGATCCGGACACGCTGCGGCCGGTGCGGCGCGGCTGTCCGGGGCTGCTCCTGACCCGTACGCCGGCCCGTGCCCTGACCTACCCGGGCGAGGCCGACCGGTGGGCGGCCAAGCACATCGACGGCTGGTGGAGCACCGGCGACCTCGGCATCCACCACCGCGACGGCACCGTCACCCTCCTCGACCGCGAGGTGGACCGCACCCCGCAGCTGAGCTGTCTGCGCACCGAGGACCTGCTGGAGGACCGGCTCCCCGGGGTCCTCGAGGTCGTCGTGCTCGCCCGCCCGGGGCAGGCGCCGCTGCCGGTGGTCGTCACCGAGGACGGCACCCTGGACACCGTGCGCTGGCGCACCGCGGTCACCGGCCTGCCGCCGTTGCAGCCGCCGACGGTGCTCACCTGGCGGCAGCTGCCGCGCACCGGCACCGGCAAGGTGCGCCGCGGCGCCCTGCTGCGGCAGCTCACCGGCGACGCCGGCACCTGCGGATCCGGCCGGTGGACCTGACGGGCCCCGCCTCGCCCGCCCCGGCCGCCGCACCCCCACACGGACACGCGACGGAGGTACCTCCCGTGCAGCCCCTGGCCCCTCACCCCCGCTACCTGTTCCCGCACGACCCGGATCTGGTCCGGGACCAGTACCGCTGCCTGGCCGACGCCTACGACCCGATCACCCTGCCCCGGCTCGCCGCCACCGGCGTCACCGCGGGCTGGCGCTGCCTCGAGGTCGGCGCGGGCGGCGGCACCGTGGCCAACTGGCTGGCCGAGCGCGTCGCCCCCACCGGGAACGTCCTGGCCACCGACCTGGTGCCGCCCTCGTTCACCCCGCATCCTCGGCTGACCACCGTCGTCCACGACATCCGGCACGACCCGCTGCCCGGGGGCGCCTTCGATCTGATCGTCGTCCGCCTGGTGCTCCAGCACCTGCCGCGGCGCCAGGCTGTGCTCGGCCGGCTGGTCCGCGCGCTGGCGCCGGGCGGCGTGCTCCAGATCGACGAACTCGACACGTCCTACGAGCCGCCCCTGCTCGCCCCCGACGGGGCGGCGACGCGGCTGTACACGAAGTTCCTGGCCGCCCGGTCGGCGGCCGTGCGCGCGGCCGGCGGCGATCCGCACTGGGGCCGGCACGCCCCGGCCGCCATGCGCGCCGCCGGTCTGACCGGCATCGACCCGCAGCCCCACATCCTGCTGCGCAGCGCCGGCTCGGCCGCCCTGGAGCTCCAGGTGCACCTCACCCGCCACCTGCGCGACCAGCTCGTCGCCGCGGGCCTGACGGAGGGCGAACTGCGGCGAGTACGGGAGCTGATGCGCCGGCCGTCGTTCTGCGCCGCCTCCAGCGTGCTGTACTCCGTCCAGGGCCGCCGCCCGTACCCGGACGGGGTCTCATGACCACCCCGGCCCTGGCCGCCGAGGTCAGCTCCCGTCTGCTGCGGCCGGTCTGCGCCGACCGTGCGGCCATCACCTGCGACACCGGCTGGGCCGGTCCGATCGCCCTGCCGCTCGGCGACGAACGGGCCGTTCAGGCCGCCTGCGGCATCATGCACGTGCACGGCCGGGCGACCGGCCGCCCGGCGCCACTGGCCGTCGACTACGCCACCGCCACGGCCGGTGTGCTGGCCGCGCAGGGCGTGCTCGCCGCGCTGATCGCCCGCGCCCGCGGGGCCCGGATCAGCGCGGTGCGCACCTCGGTGGGGCAGGCCGCGCTGCTCGCCCTGGCCCAGTACCTGGCGGCCGCCACCACCGACGACGGACCGCCGGAGCCGCCCGGCTGCGGCACCGCCACCTTCACCAGCGCCGACCGGGTGCTCTTCGAGTGCGAGACGTTCGACCCGCTGCGCTGGCGCCGCTTCTGGCAGCTGCTCGGCGCCGACCCGGGCGCGAGCGCGCGAGGCTGGCGGCCGTTCCAGCAGCGCTTCGCGACCGCCGCCTGTCCGCTCCCCGCCGAGCTGCGCGGCGCCGCCGGGCGGGCCGCGTTCCAGGCCGTCCGCACGGCCGCGGACGAGGCGGAGGTCAGTGTGGTGCCGGTGGCCTGCGATCCGCGGCCGCCCAGCCTGCCGCCGTTCACCGTCACCGCGCACCGCGGCCCGGGCCCCGGCCCGCGCGACCACGGCGGTACGGGCGCCCGGCCCACGCTCGTCCGGCCGCTGGAGGGGATCCGCGTCATCGAGTCAACGAACCGGGTGCAGGGCCCGATGGCCGGGCACGTGCTCCAGCTCCTCGGCGCCGACGTGCTGCGCATCGAGCCCCTCGGCGGTGATCCGATGCGTGCGATCCCGCCCATCGCGGGCCGCTGTTCGGCCCGCTTCAGCGCCCTGAACGCCGGCAAGACGACCACCGAGATCGACCTGTCCACCCGGGCGGGCCGCCGGGCGGTGCACGAACTGGTGGCCACGGCGGACGTGTTCCTGCACAACTGGGCGCCGGGCAGGGCGGCCCGCTGGCGGCTCGACTCGGACGACCTGCACGCCGTCCGGCCGGATCTGGTCTACGCGGCGGCCTCCGGCTGGGGCCGGCACCTGCCGTATCCGCCGCCGATGGGCACCGACTACCTGGTGCAGGCGCACAGCGGCCTGGCCGCCGCCCTGCGCCCCGCCGACGAACCGCCCGCCCCCTCCCTGATGACCCTCACCGATCTGCTGGGCGGTCTGGTCTGCGCGCACGGCGTCCTGGCCGCGCTGTACACCCGTACCCGTACCGGCGGCGGCGCCCGGGTGGACTCCAGTCTGCTGTCCGCCGCCGTCGCCCTGCCCCGCCCGGCCGGGCGCCCCCGCTACACCCCGCTCGACCGTCCCGCGCCCACCCTCGACGGATACCTCCAGCTCGGCCCCGCCGCCCGCAGCCGGCCCCGGCGCACCGCGCGCGCCGTCGGACTGCCGCCCTCGGCGGGCCCGAAGGAGATCCTGACCCGGCTGCGCACCCGGCCCACCCGGCTGTGGCTGCTCAGGCTCGCCGAGACCGGGCTGAGCGCCACCGAGGTCTGCACGGACCTGCGGGAGCTGGCCCGCGACCTGCGTTTCTCCCGTGCCCTGGCCACCGCGGACCACGCCGTCCCCCGTACCCCCTGGGAATTCGCATGACCGTCTGGACCTCCAACAACGGTCTGGTCATCCATGACCTGGTGTCACCCGCCGTCCGCCGGGCCTGGGTCGCGCACGGGCACTGCCCGGGGCGCGATCTGTACACGCTGTTCGCCGGGCACGTGCGCCGCCATCCGCGGCGCCAGGCCGTCGTCGACCCGGCGGGCGCGCTGGACTACCGGACCCTGGACCTGTGGGTGCTGCGCATCGCGGCCCGGCTGCGCGACGCCGGGCTCGACCACCGCGACATCATCGCCGTCCGGCTGCCCGACAGCCGTTTCGCCGTCGCCGCCGAACTGGCCGTGGCCGCCCTCGGCGCGGTGGCCCTGCCCTACCCGGCGGGGCCCGGCTCCCGTGACACCCTCAGCCTGCTGCGCCGCTCCCGTGCCCGCGGCGCGATCCTCGCCGCCCCCGAGGACCTCGCGCTCCACCCCCGCCTGCCCGACCTGCGCGTGATGTGCGCCTTCGGCTTCCCGCGGCCCGGCGTCCACTCGCTGTCCGCGCCGGGTCCCGCGCTGGACCCCCGGCCCGTCGACCCGGAGGCCCCGGCCCGCATCCTGGTCTCCTCCGGCACCGAGTCCGAGCCGAAGATGGCCGCCTACTCGCACAACGCCATGGCCGGCGGCCGCGCCAACTACGTACGGGCCCTGCGACGCCGCCCCGGTCCGATGCGCAATCTGCTGCTGGCCCCGCTGGCCTCCTCCTACGGCTCCCTGGGCACCCACGTCACGGTCGCGGCCCTCGGCGGCACCCTGATCCTCCAGGACACCCGCTCCACCGCCGCCACCTGGGACACCATCGCCCGGCACCGGCCGACGCATGTGTTCGCCGTGCCCACCCTGCTGCGCCGGCTCGCGGACCATCCGGCGCCGCCCGGCGAGGACTTCGGCTCGTTGCAGGCGCTCGTCTCGAGCTGCACCACCCTGCCGGAGACCACCGTCGCCGCCTGCCGTGCCCGCTTCCGGCGCCCGGTCATCGCCGTGTACGGGTCCACGGACGGGGTCAACTGCCACACCGCCGCGACCGGTCTCGCCCCTCAGACGGGCATCGGACGCCCCGACCCGGCCGTGGCCGCCATCCACGTCCTCGACGAGCACGACCGCGAACTGCCGCCCGGCAGCCCCGGCCAGATCTGCGCCCGGGGCCCGATGACCCCGCTCAGCTATGTCGCCGACACCGGCCTGGACACCCGGCTGCGCACCGCCACCGGCTGGGTCCGCACCGGCGACCGCGGCTACCTGGACGAGAACGGCCGGCTGCATCTGCTCGGCCGGCTGACCCAGGTCATCGACCGCGGCGGCTACAGCATCAGCCCCGCCCAGGTGGAACAGGAGCTGGGCACCCATCCCGCCGTCGCCGAGGCCGTCTGCGTGTCCGTGCCCGACCCGGAGCTGGGCCAGCGCCTGTGCGCCTGCGTCCGCCAGACGCCGGGCAGTGCGCCGCTGACCCTCAAGGACCTCACCGGCTATCTGGAGACCCAGCGCGGCCTTGAGCGCCGCAAACTGCCCGAACTCCTGCTGCTCGTACGGGACATGCCGTTCACCGCGACCGGCAAGATCTGCCGCCGCACCCTGGCCGAGCTCGCCACCGCGCGGCAGGTGGACACCGGCCGGGCGCGGTGAGGTTCACTCGGCCGGGTCGAGCGCGAGGACGGCGAAGGTGGCCAGCCAGTGGTCGGTGGTGAAGTCACCGCGCTCCACGGCGGGCAGTCCGGCCGCGAGCTGGGCCTCGGCCGCCGCGGTCAGCCGGTCGCGGACGGGCCCGTCCGGCAGTGCCCCGGCGAGTGAGCGCAGCGCGGCGGCCCGGCTGAGGGCGAGGCCGAGCAGATGGCCGATCTGCGGGTCGGCGTGGTCGGAGACGACGGGCACGTCGAGCGGCGGGCAGGGCGCGCCGGTGCGCAGCGCGGGCAGGAAGCGGTCGAGCCACTGCGGAAACCGGTCCGCGGCGAGCACCCGGCGCACGGCGTCCGCCTCGCTCAGCGCCGGGGACAGGAAGTCCTGCCCCGACGGCTCCCAGTGCGCGGGCGCGTCGTGGTCGTCGGCGAACCAGGCCAGCAGGCGTTCGCGTACGGCGCGGTCGGTGCCGGGGGTGAGTTCGCCGGAGTCGAGGGCGACGCCGAGGGCGAAGGCGCTGTTGGGGTGGTTGCCGTGGCGTACCGGATAGGTGGCCTTCGGCAGCCAGCCGGCCAGCAGCCGGTCGACGGCGGCGGCGCCCGGTGCCAGGGCCTCGGTCCAGCGGGCGCCCGCCGCGCCGCCGTACGCCCGGCACTCGGCGGTGAGCGCGAGCAGCCAGGCCCAGCCGTAGGGCCGCTCGAAGGAGGGCCGGTCGAGGAGGTAGGCGGCCTCGGTGGCGATGTGCTCGGGGGTGAGGTGCCGGTCGAGGGCCTCGACGAGCGGCGCGGTGTCGGGGAGCGCCGGGGTGCCGCCGTGGCGGCGCAGCAGGCGGACGAGCAGCCAGTGCATGTGGACCGCGGAGTGCCAGTCGTAGGCGCCGTAGAAGGCCGGGTGCAGGGTGCGGGGGCGCAGCCCCTCGTCCGCCGAGCTGATCAGGTGGGCGGGGAAGTTGGGGTACTCGCGGGTGATGTTGGTGAGGGCGAGCCGGGCGAACGGGGCGGCGTACTCGGTGAGCGGCATCAGTGGGTGGCTCCTTCGGTGACCTTCAGGTCCGCTCCCGCCAAGGTGCGGGCGGCGGCGGCCAGCAGGGCGCGCAGACCGCGGGCGACGGTGGCGGGCTCCAGGGCGGGCGCGGTGCCGTCGGTGACCTGTTCCGGGGCCCAGGGGACGTGCGCGAAGCCGCCCCTGACGTGCGGGAACTCGGTGGCGATGAGGTGGCCGAGGCCGTAGGCGACGTGGTTGCAGACGAAGGTGCCCGCGGTGTTGGAGACGGCGGCCGGTACGCCGGCCTCGCGCAGGGCGGCGACGCAGGTCTTGACGGGCAGGGTGGAGAAATGGGCGGCGGGGCCGTCCGGGACCACCGGTTCGTCGATGGGCTGGTTGCCGGCGTTGTCGGGGATCCGGGCGTCGTCGACGTTGATCGCGACGCGTTCGACGGTGACGCCGGGGCGGCCACCCGCCTGGCCCAGACAGAGGACCAGGTCGGGGGCGGTCGCCGTGAGGGCGTCGCGCAGGGCGTCGAGGGAGTCGCCGAAGACGCAGGGCAGTTCGGCGGCGGTCACGGTGAGCCCGGCGGGCGGCTCGGCGGCCACGAGGGAGGCCGCCTGCCAGGACGGGTTGACGCGCTCGCCGCCGAACGGGGCGAAGCCGGTGATGAGGACGCGGGTCATGGTGCTTCCTTACGGGTGTCACGGGCCGGGACGGGTCAGAACGCGAAGACCGCCATGATCACCGTGCAGCAGCCGAGCAGCGCGACGCCCGTCGGTATCTGTGCCTTGATCGGCCCGTACTGGTCCTTCAGTTCGAGCAGGGTCGCCGGGACGATGTTGAAGTTGGCGGCCATCGGGGTGCAGAGCGTGCCGGCGAAACCGGCCAGCATGCCGATCGCGAGGACGGCCGGCTCGTTGCCGTGCAGCTGCTGGATGAGCACCGGCCAGCCGATCGCCGCGGTCATCACCGGGAACGCGGCGAAGGCATTGCCCATGATCACGGTGAACAGGAACATGCCGACGCAGTACGCGAGGACCGCGAGGTACTTGGAGTCGTCCGGCAGCACCTTGTTGACGAGGTCGCCGACCTCGGTGCCGACGCCGGCCGCCGCGAAGATCGAGCCGAGCACGGCGAGGAGCTGGGGCAGCAGCAGGGCGGAGCCCATCGCCTCCAGCATGGAGCGGCCCGAGTGCAGCGGGACGGAGACCTTCTTCTCGCCGGTGACCAGCATGCCGACGACGAGGGCGACGACACAGCCGAGGCCGAGCCCGAGCAGCGTGGCCTTGCCCGTCTCGAAGAGTCCTGACTCGTCGAGCACGGAGGCGCAGATGATCGCGACGACGGGGATCGTCAGGGCGGGGATGAAGATCTTGTTGCCGAGCCGGGCGGCGGAGGCGTCGCGCTGTTCGGCGGTGGTGGTGACCGGGACGCCCTTGCCGAGGAAGTTGAACCCGGCGAGCACGATCAGGGCGAGGACGGCGACGCCGAGCGGTTCGGCGGGCAGGGTCCAGCCGCCGTTCTTCGCCGTGGCGTTGGCGACTCCGGTGCCGTAGGGGAAGGTGAGGCCGAGCAGGCCCCAGAAGGCGGCGGAGGTCCACCGCTTGGGGTTGCTGCGGTCGGCCGCCATCTGTACGGCCATGACGACGAAGACGAGGCCGATGAGCCAGTAGAGCCATTCAACCTTGATCACTTCTCGGCCCCCTTCGGCAGCGGCAGCTCGTGTTCGGCGGCGGCCTGCGCCATCTCGCGCTCCAGCTGCCTGTCCAGCAGGAGCAGCCGGGCGCCGTGGATGAGGAAGGCGCAGACGGCGAGCGGGATCGCCCACAGGGCGAGCTGGGTCGGCTCGATGTCCTGCTGGTAGGTGGAGTTGACGAAGCCGGTGATCAGCAGGATGGAGCCGATCGCGATGAAGCAGTCCTCGCCGAAGAAGACGCCCACGGTGTCGGCCGACGCCGAGTAGGAGCGCACCTTCTCGCGCAGCCGGTCGGGCAGCTTGGCGCCGGTCGTGCGCTCGGCGGCGGCCTCGGCCATCGGCGCGACGAGCGGCCGCACGGTCTGCGCGGGCCCGCCGATGCTGTTCAGGCCGAAGGCGGCGGTGACCTGCCGGACCAGCAGGTACACGGTGAGGAAGCGGCCCGCGCTGAGCTTGCCGAGCCGGCCGATGAGGTTACGGGCCTGCTCGCGCAGGCCGTAGCGCTCGAGCAGGCCGATCACCGGGAGCACGATGGCGTAGACGGTGACCGAGCGGCTGTCGGCGAAGGACCGGCCGAAGGCCGCGAGGACCTCGAGCGGGTCCATCCTGCCGAGCAGGCCGGTGACGATACCGGCGACACCGACCACGAGGACGGGGTTGCGGCGCGTGACGAATCCGAGGATCACCACGACCACACCGAGGAGAACGATCATGCGGAAGCCTTCAGGCGTGACGGGCAGGACACCACGAGTGGCGTGCCGGGCGGAGCCCGACAAGTGGTACGGATCCGGAGGCTCCGGATCCATGGGGGATGCACGGACCTTAGGTGATCGTTGAACGATCGAACAAGGGGTGAGTTCTGTCCGTCATCCCACAGCACCCCGGTCGACGGCACCGTGACCCGGATCCCACAGCATCCCGATCGACGGCACCGTGACCCGGATCCCACAGCGCCCCGGTCGACCGCATCGTGGCCCGAGTGGCCCCTTGTCGGATCGTTCAACAATCCATTACGTTCAGAACGTGATCGATCTCAACGCGGACCTCGGTGAAGGCTTCGGCCGCTGGACCCTCACCGACGACGCCGCCCTGCTGTCCGTCGTCACCAGCGCCAATGTCGCCTGCGGCTTCCACGCGGGCGACCCCTCGGTGATGCGCCGCGTCTGCGACCTCGCCGCCGAACGCGGGGTCCGGATCGGCGCCCAGGTCTCCTACCGCGACCTGGCCGGTTTCGGCCGGCGCGCCATGGACGTACCCGGCGACGAACTCGCCGCCGAGGTGGCGTACCAGATCGGGGCGCTGAAGGTCTTCGCCGAGGCCGCGGGGGCCGAGGTGACTTACGTGAAGCCGCACGGCGCGCTCTACAACCGTACCGTCCACGACGCGGAGCAGGCCGCCGCCGTGGTGGCGGGCGTACGGCTCGCGGGCGGGGCGCTGCCGGTGCTCGGGCTGCCCGGGTCGCGGCTGCTGGCCGCCGCCGGGGACGCCGGGCTCGCCGCCGTGCCGGAGGCGTTCGCCGACCGCGCGTACACCCCCGAGGGCACGCTCGTACCGCGCCGCGAGGCGAACGCCGTGGTCACGGACGAGGACCTGGTGGTGCGGCGGGCGCTGGGCTTCGCGGTGGACGGCGCGGTCGAGGCCGTGGACGGCTCGACGGTCGCGGTCGCCGCGCGGTCCCTGTGCGTGCACGGCGACACCCCGGGCGCGGCCCGGATCGCGGTCCGCGTGCGCGAGGCGCTGGAGCGCGCCGGGGTCGCGGTGGAGGCGTTCTCGTGACCGGCGGCCCGTCGCTCGACGTGCGCCCCGCCGGACGGCACGCGCTCCTCGTCGAGCTGCCGGACGCCGAGCGCACCGGGGCCTTCCACGCCGAGCTGCTGCGGCGGCGCGCGGCCGGCACGCTGCCGCCGGTCGAGGAGATCGTGCCGGGCGCCACGACCGTCCTCCTGGACGGGGTGCGCGAGCCCGAGGCGCTGGCCCGCAGCCTCGCCGGCTGGGAGCTGCCGACGCAGTCCGCCGGGGACGGCGACGTCGTGGAGATCCCGGTGCGCTACGACGGGCCCGATCTGGCCGACGTGGCGGACCTGTGGGGCATCGGCGCGGACGAGGTCGCCGCCCGGCACGCCTCGTACACCTACCGGGTCGCGTTCTGCGGGTTCGCGCCCGGCTTCGGCTATCTCACCGGGCTGCCCGACGGGCTGCACGTGCCGCGCCGCGCCACGCCGCGCACCCGGGTCCCGGCCGGCGCGCTGGCGCTCGCGGGCCCCTACAGCGCGGTCTACCCGCGCGTCACGCCCGGCGGCTGGCAGCTCATCGGCACCATGCCCGACCCCACCCCCCTGTGGGATCTCTCACGCGAGGAGCCGGCGCTGCTCACCCCGGGGACCCGGGTGCGCTTCGTCACAGCGGACGGCGCGGGTGCGCACGGCGCGACGGACGGTGGCGACGGTGCGACGGACGGTGCCGCATGACCGTCAAGCTGACCGTCGTCCGCTCCGGCGCCCTCACCACGGTGCAGGACGCGGGCCGGCGCGGCCACGCCCACCTCGGGGTGCCGCGCTCCGGCGCGCTCGACGCGCCCGCCATGCGGCTGGCCAACCGGCTGCTCGGCAACGAGCCCGACGCCGCCGTCCTGGAGACGACGCTGACGGGCTGCGCGCTGCGGCCCGACCGCCCGGTCACCGTCGTGGCGGGCGGTGCGCCCTGCCCGGTGACGGTGGACGGACGGCCCGCGGCCTGGGGCACACCGGTACGGGTGCCCGCAGGCGCCGTCCTGGACGTGGGCACGGTCACCGCGGGCGTGCGCTCGTATCTCGCCGTCGCCGGGGGGATCGCCGTCGAGCCGGTCCTCGGCAGCCGCTCGACGGACCTGCTCTCCGGGCTCGGTCCGGCGCCGCTGCGTGCCGGCGACGTGCTCCCGGCGGGCCCCGCCCCCGCCTCCCGGGCTGCGCTGCCCGTGGCCGCGCCCTGGCCGGGGCCGCCCGCGGAGCTGGTCCTGCCGCTGCGGCTCGGCCCCCGCGCCGACTGGTTCACGCCGGGAGCGCTGCGCACCCTCACCTCGGCGGCGTACCGCGTCTCCCCGCACAGCAACCGCATCGGCCTGCGCACCGAGGGGCCCGCGCTGGAGCGGGTCTCGACGGGCGAGCTGCCCAGCGAGGGCATGGTCCTCGGCGCGGTCCAGGTGCCGCCGGACGGACGCCCGGTGGTGTTCCTGCACGACCATCCGACGACGGGCGGCTACCCGGTGATCGCGGTCGTCGCGCAGGACGCCCTCGCGGCGGCGGCCCAGGCCGCGATCGGGACGCCGGTGCGCTTCGAACTCGGCTGACACACCTCCGGGTTCCGGGCAGCGCGCCGGAAGCGTCCGCTCCGACCGGCCGGAAGTCACCCGTGGCCACTTCGGCCCCGTTGATGGGGCGGCGCATCACCGCTTCCATACCCCTTGCCGGGCGGCATTCCGCCGAACGGCACGACCGGCGAGGGGGGTTGGGAGACCGTGCGTCGTCCCGGAAAAGTCAGAGGAGCCCGAGGCCGCGGCAGCGGCGGAAGAGCACGAGTGAGCGGAATACCGGGTGCGGTGGCGCTGCTGAGCGCCGCCGCACTCGTCGTCTCGGCACCACCCGCGAACGCGGCGACGGCGGCGCGGACCCCGGACCCGGGCCCCGGGCAGGTCGTCCCGGGCCAGAAGACGGACACACCGGCGCTGGTGCGGGGCATCCGCGAGCAGGCGCCGGCCACCGGCAGCGCGGCCGGGGCGGCCCGCACCTATCTGGACGGCAAGCGGAGCCGGTACGGGATCGCGGACGCGCTCCACGACCTGGTGGCCGCCGGGACCATCACCTCGGGCGGCCGGGAGACCGTACGCCTCCAGCAGGAGCACGAGGGCGTGCCCGTGCTCGGCGGCCAGTACGTCGTCCGCATGGAGAAGAAGGACGGCGAGCGGGTCGTCACCGGCACCTCGGGCAAGTACTTCACCGAGCTGACCACCGGCACGACGGCCGCGGTCGACGAGACGCTCGCCGTCGAGCGCGCCGTGGACGGCGTCCTGGACGAACTCGGCTCCCGGCACCTCGCGCAGGGACCGCGCGAGGGCGAGGAGGAGCGGGCGCCGCTGACGGGCACGGCCCGCGGCCTGGTGGTCCTGCCGAACGGCAGCGGCGTCCTGACCCGGCACGTCACCGTGAGCGGCACCGACCCGGCGACCGGTGAGGCCGTGCTGCGCGAGGTGTACGTCGACGCGAACGCGGGCTACCCCGTCCTCCAGTACAGCGGTATCCAGACGTTCGGCGGCAGCGTCCACGCGACCGAGGGGCCCGCGGCCACCGCCGGGCAGCGGACCCTGGCGGCCGGGACGAAGGGCAGCGGCGTCCGGCTCGACGGCACGCCCGTCGACCTGAACGTGGAGTACGTCGACTACCTCGACCACTACGTCCTGCGGGACCGCGAGCGGATCCCGGAGGACGAGTACTACGACCGCTTCCTGGCCACCTACGACGCGCGCGGGGTGAACGCGGGCGACGCGGCCGGGCAGTGGCCCGAGGGCGTCGACCTGTTCACCTCGCCCACCGCCGCGTTCGGCACCGAGGCCACCGAGTCCGGCGCCGTGGACGCGCACTGGGCCGCCGGTCAGGTCTACGACTACTACCGCGACCGGCTCGGCCGGAACAGCCTCGACGGCCACGGCATGTCCATCGAGTCCCTGGTGGGCGTGACGAACTACGGGCAGCCGTACGTCAACGCCTTCTGGGACGGCGACAAGATGGTCTACGGCAACGGCGACGACGAGTACCGCCCGCTCTCCTCGGCCCTGGACGTGGTCGGGCACGAGATGACGCACGGCGTGATCGAGCACTCCGCGAACCTCGTCTACGCGGGCCAGTCCGGCGCGATGAACGAGGCGATCGCCGACTACTTCGGCAACGCCATCGAGGCGGACTTCTACGGCACCGACCCCTTGGACCCGGACTCGGGTCTGCTCGGCGAGCGGCTGTGCCGTACCAAGTCCCCGCGCGAGTGCGCGGTGCGCGATCTCGACGACGGGCGCACCACGGCCAAGTCGTTCCTCGGCCTCGGCTTCGGCACCGACAGCGGCGGCGTCCACTACAACTCGACCATCTTCGGCGGCGCGCTGTGGGACGCCCGCCAGGACCTGGGCGCCACGCTCACGGACAAGATCGTCTACCGGGCGCTGACCGAGTACCTGACCCCGCTGGACGGCTTCACCGAGGGGCGGGCCGCGGTGCTCGCCGCCGCCACGGACCTCGGCGTCGACGCGGCCGGGCAGAAGGCGCTCCAGCGGGCCTTCACCGGCCACGGCATCGTGCCCGGCTGGGAGATGGCGCTCGGCGTGGACTCGGACCCGTTGTTCGACCGGATCAACACCACCGACACCGACCTCGGCGGGGGCGGCGGCTGGTGGGCGGCGGCCAAGTCGAACGAGGACGGCTCGGAGGCGTACTCGGTGTGGGCCGGGCGCGCCGACGGCACGGGCACGCCGAAGCTGATGAGCCCCAACGACGGCCGCTACCACGTCAATCCGGCCACCGACGGCAAGACGGTGGTGTGGGAGGCGTTCGGCTCCAGTGGCGTGGCGATCCTGGCCAGACCGCTCGCGGGCGGGCCGGTCAAGACGGTGTGGACGGGCCGGAGCGCGGGCAGCTCGATCGACGTCGACGGTGATGTGGTGGCCTACTCCTGGTACAACTACGGCGGGCGTCCGGGCGTGGCCTACCAGAGCATCAAGGACCCGGCGAACCGGGTCACGTTCGGCGGCGGCACCTACCACCGGGCGTCGTCCGTGTCGGTGGCGAACGGCAAGGTGGCCTACCAGCTCTACGACCGGGTGCGTGCCGTGTACGAGTGGTCGACGCGGGTCGTCGACGTCGCCACGGGTGAGCAGACGGTGATCGAGCAGACCCCGAGCACGTCGAGCCACGGTCCGACGGCCCTCAACGGCACGCATGTCTTCTGGCTCCTCGACGAGGACGTGGCCGAGGGGAAGACGGTGCTGCGGCGCGCCGCGCTCGACGGCTCCGGCAAGGTGGATCTCAGCCCGGAGGCCGGGCCCGACGCGCTGAACGCCTACGACGTGACGGTCTCCGAGGACACCGTGACGGTCGGCAGCTACATCGCGGGCGCCACCGAGCCCGGCAACGAGGTCACCGCCAAGCTGTACCAGTTCGACGCGGCCGGTACGCCCGGCGCCGCGGGCACCGCCAGGGGCCGGGTCTCCTGCAACCGCGGCGAGCAGGCCTCGGCCGCCGCGGTGGACGGCGCCCAGGTGGTGTGGCTGGACTCCACGACCGGCACCACGGACGTGGTGACCCGCACCCGCCCGGCGGGGCGGTGTGGCTGACCGGTAACGCTGCGTGAGGCCGGGTCCGTCACCACGTGGTGGTGACGGAC